>JAEKLF010000164.1 GCA_019509985.1 Burkholderiales bacterium
TCGTGGCGCTGCTGGGCATCCTCAAGGCCGGAGCGGCCTACGTGCCACTGGACCCGGCTCACCCGCGCCAGCGCCTGGCCTACATGCTGGGCGACACCGCCAGCCCCCTGCTGCTGACCCAGCAGGGCCTGCTCGAACATCTGGGCGAGCTGAACCTGCCCGTGCTGTGCCTGGACCGCGATGCCACCGTGCTCGACGCCCAGCCCGACCACGACCCGCGCCTGCCAATCCACCCCGACCAGCTCGCCTACTGCATCTACACCTCCGGCTCCACCGGCTTGCCCAAGGGCGCGATGGTGTCTCACCGGGGCATTGCCGCCCTGCAGCGCGCGCAGGCCGAGTGGTTCGAGGTCACCGCAGCCGATCGCGTGTTGCAGTTCGCCTCGATCGGCTTCGATGCCTTCGTGTTCGACTGGGTGATGGCCTTTGGTGCGGGCGCCGCCCTGGTGCTGCGCAATGAAGATGTCGACGAGCGGCTTGTAGACTGGATGATCGCCTCAGGCGTCACGCTCGCCACGCTGCCGCCCGCGCTGCTCGTGCGATTGAGCTTTGTGGGGGCTACGCGGCTGCGCTGCGTGATCTCGGCAGGCGAGGCTTGCCGACCCGAGCACCTGAGAGCCGTGCCGCCGGGTTGCCGCTTTGTCAACGCCTACGGACCTACCGAGACCACCATCTGGGCCACGGCGCAGCGCGTCGAGGGCGAAGCCGCTGCGTCGATGAACATACCCATTGGCCGACCCGTGGCGGGGCTGCGCGTGTGCATCCTCGACGAGTGCTTGGCGCTGTTGCCGGTGGGCGCGGTCGGGCAGATCCACATTGCCGGGCCCGGTCTCGCACGCGGCTACCTGAATCGTCCCGAATTGACGGCCGAGAAGTTCATTCCCGACCCGCATGGCGAGCCGGGCAGCCGCATGTACCGCACCGGCGACCTTGCGCGCTACCGGCTCGATGGCAGCATCGAGTACCTGGGCCGCACCGATCACCAGGTCAAGCTGCGCGGCCTGCGCATCGAACTGGGCGAGATCGAGAACACGCTGCTGGGCGTGGCCGGCGTGCGCGAGACCGCGGTGCTGGTCCGGCATGACCTGCCCGGCGAGCCGCGGCTCGTCGCCTACTTCGCCGTGCGCGATGGCCACGACGCCGCCACGGCCATTGTTCAGGCCAAGACCCAGCTGCAGGCCCAGTTGCCCGAGTACATGCTGCCCAGCGCCTGGGTGGTGCTGCCCGCGCTGCCGCTCAACACCAGCGGCAAGATCGACCGCAAGGCGCTGCCGGCGCCGCAGGGCAGGGCGGACGATGCCGCGCCTCACGTCGAGCCCGTCACCGAAACGCAAAAGCTCCTGGCCGGCATCTGGCGCGAGCTGCTACAGGTCGAGCGCGTGGGGCTGAACGACAACTTCTTCGCCTTGGGAGGTCACTCGCTGCTGGCCACGCAAGTGGCGGCGCGCCTGAGTGAGCACGTCAAGGTGACGGCATCTCTGCGAGTCTTCTTCGAGACCCCCACGGTGGCCGCCATCGCCGAGCGCATCGACGCCCTGGTAGCCAGCCAGGGCGCCCACCCCGTGCCAACCATCCGCCGCCAAGCCCGACGCCGCGACGCGGCAACACCTTCTTCTTCCGTTTCAACCGAGTAAACACGCCATGGACGAACAGAAATTCCTCATCGTCAGGAACCACGAAGAGCAGTACTCCGTGTGGGCCGCCGAACTGCCGCTGCCCGCGGGCTGGCAACAGGTGGGCACGGAGGGCAGCAAGGAAAAGTGCCTGGAATACATCCGCACGCACTGGACCGACATGACCCCCGCCAGCCTGCGCCGCGCCCTCGCGGGCTGAGCCCCTCGTTTTCGACCGCCTTTTCCGGACCAGCTACCCGCATGACGACGCAGCCCCTCTACTTTGATGAGTTCTGCACCTCCTTCGCCCAGCAACGCCTGTGGTTCCTGGAGCAGTACGAGCAGGGCACGAGCCGCTACCACATGCCGGTGGCGTGCCGGGTGAGCGGGGTATTGGACGAAGCGGCATTGGAAGCAGCGCTGAACGACCTGGTCGAGCGCCATGAGGTGCTGCGCACCACGTTCGCCGCCGGCCCCGACGGTCCGGTGCAGCGCATTGCCGAGCAACTGCACATCACGCTGGCCCGTGAAGACCTGGCTGCCGCCGACGAAGCCCGGCTGAAGGCGCGTATCCACCAGGAAGCCAGGGCCCCGTTCGACCTGGCCTGCGGCCCGCTGCTGCGTGCCAGCATGCTGCGCCTGTCGGCCCGGGAGCGCATCGTGCTGCTCACGCTGCATCACATCGTCAGCGACGGCTGGTCGATGGCCGTGCTGCTGCGCGAGCTGGGCGCGTGCTACCGCGCCCGCCTGCAAGGCGCCGAGGCGGTGCTGCCCGAGCTGCCCATCCAGTACGCCGACTACGCCGTGTGGCAGCGCGAGTGGCTTCAAGGTGAGGTGCTGCAACGCCAGCTCGACCATTGGCGGCGTACCCTGCAAGGCGCCCCCGCCATGCTGGAACTGCCCACCGACCACCCGCGCCCGGTGCAACCGGGCCGCCCCGGCGCCGTCGTGCACTTCCAGCTCGACGCGGCCCTGGCCGAGCGCCTGCATCGCCTGGGCCAGCCGCAGCAGGCCAGCCTGTTTATGACCCTGGCCGCAGCGCTCAACGTGCTGCTGCACCGCTACAGCCAGCAAGACGACCTGTGCATCGGCTACCCCGTGGCCAACCGCCAGCGCGCCGAGGTCGAGGGCCTGATCGGCTTCTTCGTCAACACCCTGGTGCTGCGCACTCGCCTGCGCCCCGGCGAGGACTTCCACGCGCTGCTGCGCCAGGTGCGTGAAGCCGTGCTCGAGGCCGATGCCCACCAGGACCTGCCCTTCGAGAAGCTGGTCGAAGAACTCAAGCCCCAGCGCAGCCTGAACCAGACCCCGTTGTTCCAGGTCATGCTCGCGTTCTACAACGCTGACCACAGCGCCCAGCTCGATTTGCCCGGCCTGAGCACCCAGGTGCTCGAGCCCGTTGAGCGCACCGCCAAGTTCGACCTCTCGCTCGAGATCAGCCTGCGCCACGGCCAGTTGCACGCCAGCCTCGAATACGACAGCGAGCTGTACGAGCGCGCGACCATCGAGCGGCTGGCCGGGCACTACCGGCGCGTGCTGGAACTCGTGGCCGAGCAGCCCGACTGCCCCATCGGTGAGCTGCCCCTGCTGAGCCAGGCCGAGCGCGA
>JAEKLF010000073.1 GCA_019509985.1 Burkholderiales bacterium
CAACGGCCAGCCGGGCGTCACGGTCACCGATGCCAGCGACCCGACCTTCCTGAAGGGCAACATTGCGGGCACGGTCCCCGGCGCCCAGCCGCTGATCTTCGACATCACGACGCCGTCCAATGCCGGTGGCGACAACATCAAGGGCCTGGAGTTCAACTTCCAGCACATGTTCAGCACCAGTGGCTTCGGCGTCTCGGGCAACTACACGCTGGTCCGCAGTGGCCTGAAATACCGCAACGACGCGTCAAGCACCGATGTGCAGTCCCCTCTGGTGGGTGTCAGCGATTCCGCCAACGTGGTGGGCTTCTTCGAAAACGACCAGTGGTCGATTCGTGCCGCCTACAACTGGCGCGATTCGTTCCTCTTGGGTAACGACAACGGCAACAACCCGCGGTACACCGAGGCCTATGGTCAGCTTGATGCGGGCATCGGCTACAAGTGGGGCAAGAACCTGACCCTGCAGCTCGACTTGCTGAACCTGAACGATGGCTACATCCGCACCCATGGCCGCAGCAAGAACGAGATCATCTCCGCCATCCAGACGGGCCGCCGTTACCTGGTCGGTGCTCGCTATCGCTTCTGAGCGATGAGCACCGCCGCCCGGTAAACGCCCCTCGGGGCCGTTCGCCGGGCGACCCAGATTGGCCGAGGCGGGCGCGCAACGCCCACCTCGGCCAAATTTCCTTTCAGAATTCCTCGGCCTTTGCGGCGTGCCCGGCACCCGCACGGCCATACTTTGCGGGATGAGTTCCGAGGTGACGACAGCCGTTCGACGTATCGTGGTGCTGGGGGGCGGCTCGGCCGGTTGGTTGACGGCTGCGACCCTGGCGGCGGACCTGGGCGGTGACGGCCCCGACGCGCTGCAGATCACGCTCATCGAATCCCCCGACGTGCCCTCCATCGGCGTGGGCGAAGGCACCTGGCCGACGATGCGCGCCACGCTGCACCGCGTCGGCCTCAGCGAAGCCGACCTCGTCCGCGAATGCGATGCCGCCTTCAAGCAGGGCTCGCGTTTCGATGGCTGGCTGCATGGCGGCGACGGCGACCGCTACTACCACCCCTTCACGCTGCCACACGGCTGGGGCGACGTCGAGCTTGCCGGCGCCTGGCTGCAGGATGGGCGCGAACAGGCGTTTGCCGGGAGCGTGGGCCCGCAGCCGCACCTGTGCGACGCCCATCTCGCGCCCAAGCAGACGACGACACCGGACTTCGGTGGCGTCATGAACTACGGCTACCACTTCGATGCCGTCAAGCTCGGCCATCTGCTGCAGCGGCACGCGACCACCGCGTTAGGCGTGCGCCACATCGCCGACCACTTCACGGCGGTGCGCTCGCACGAGAACGGCGACATCGCCGCGCTGACGACCCGCGGGCACGGCGACATCGAGGGCGACCTCTTCATCGACTGCTCGGGCCTGTCCAGCCTGCTGCTGGGCCAGCACTACGGCGTTGGCCTGCGATCCGAGACGGGCGTGCTCTTCAACGACAGTGCGCTGGCCGTGCAGGTGCCGCATGCCGACGCGCAGGCACCACTGGCCTCCGCGACCGTCTCCACCGCGCATGCCGAGGGCTGGACCTGGGACATCGGCCTGCCCACACGGCGCGGCATCGGCCTCGTCTATTCCAGCAGCCACACCGACGACGCCACTGCCGAGCACGCGCTGCTGGGGCATCTGCAGCGCAACGGGCTGTCGCTGGGCGATGCCGCGCCGCGCCGGCTGCGCTTCAGCCCCGGCTACCGCACGCAGTTCTGGCACCGCAACTGCGTCGCCGTCGGCTTGTCGGCCGGCTTCATCGAGCCGCTTGAGGCGTCCGCGCTGGCGTTGGTCGAACTGTCGGCCGCCTTCATTCGCGACGAGATGCCGGCCAACCGGGCCGACATGGACCTCGTCGCCAGGCGTTTCAACGACGCCTTCGCCTACCGCTGGTCTCGCATCATCGACTTCCTGAAACTTCACTATGTGCTGAGCCGCCGCGACGACGCCGACTACTGGCGCGAGCACCGCGCGCCGGCCACACAGCCGGACTCGCTGCGTGAATTGCTGCAGCTCTGGCGCCACCGTGCGCCGTCGCGCAACGATTTCTACCGCGCCGAGGAGGTCTTCCCCGCCGCGAGCTATCAGTACATCCTCTATGGCATGCAGTTCGAGCCCGCCCAGCGCGTGCTGCGCGCCGACCGGCTGGCTGCCGCCCGGTCAGCCATGAAGGACGTGACGACAATCACCCGGCGTTTGCTGGGCGGCCTGCCCCGCCACCGCGATCTCATCCAACACATCCGCGAGCACGGCATGCCGCCGGCCGCCTGACCCACTGACGAAACCCCATGCCGCAACTGCTCAACAACATCCAGCACAAGGACCTGCGCGTCATCACCCAGCGCGGCGCAAAGTGGGGGGACGACATCATGTCGGCGCCCGTGACGGTGGACGAGTTCCGCAAGCTGCAGGCGCATTACCCCATCGTCTTCCAGCCCGATGGCAAAGGCGGCTTCGCGCCGGCGGCGTTGTTCGGCCTGCAGGAGGGGGAGAACCTGTTCCTGACCGAGCAAGGCTGGGAGGCCGACTACCTGCCGCTGTCCGTGCAGCGCCTGCCGTTCTCCATCGGCATCGCGGATGACGAACTGCGCATGATGGTCGACATGGACAGCAAGCGCATCGCCCGCGGCGCCGAGGGCGAGGCTGTTTTCCTGCCTCACGGCGGCACCACCGACTTCACCGAGAACGCCAACGCCGTGCTGCGCACGCTGCACGAGGGCCTGCAGGCGACGACCGACTTCGTGCAGACGCTGATACAGCACGAGCTGCTGGAGTCCTTCGTGCTCGACGTCGAGCGCCCGGACGGCTCGCGCGGCCAACTGGTGGGCTTCTACATCCTCCACGAGGAGCGCCTCGCCGCGCTGGATGCGGCCACCGTGGGCCTGCTGCACCAGGCTGACTATCTGCAGCCCATCTACATGGCCATCGCTTCGCTCTCCAACTTCACGGCGCTGATCAAGCGCCACCTGGCCCGCGAGGTCTGAGGCCCGTGAGCGCCGCGGCCCCCGGGTTCATTCCCGCCGATGTGCTGCAGTCCACCGAGCCGGTGCTGTTGCGCGGCCTGGTGCGGCACTGGCCGCTGGTGCAGGCGGCGCAGCGTTCCGACACGGCCTTCTGCGACTACCTGCGAGGCTTTGGTGCCGACACCCGCCTGAGCCTGTGGCGCGGCGCACCGGAGATCGGCGGGCGCTTCTTCTACAACGCCGACTTCACCGGCTTCAACTTCCGGCACGAGACCCACACCTTCGGCGCGCTGCTGGACGAACTGCTGGCCGGCACGCCGGACGCCCTCTACCTCGGCTCCACCGGCATCGACCACTGCTTCCCCGGCCTGCGCCCGCCCAACGACCTGCCAGCGCTGGCGTCCTTCAACCCGCATGCGAGTATCTGGCTGGGCAACCGCATGCAGGTGGCCGCGCATTTCGACCTGCCCGACAACATCGCCTGCGTCGTTGCGGGCCGGCGCCGCTTCACGCTGTTCCCGCCCGAGCAGGTGGCCAACCTCTATGTCGGGCCGCTGGACCTGACACCCGCGGGCCAGCCCATCAGCCTGGTGGACCATGCCCAGCCCGACCTGGAGCGTTTCCCGCGCTATGCGCAGGCGCTCGAACATGCGCAGAGCTTCGACCTGCTGCCAGGCGATGCGCTCTTCATCCCCAGCCAGTGGTGGCATGGCGTGGAGTCGCTGGAGCCCATCAGTGCGCTCGTCAACTTCTGGTGGCGGCAGACCCCGGCCTTCATGGACGAGCCGATCAACACGCTGTTGATGGCCTTGCTGTCGCTGCGTGACCTGCCGCCCGCCCAGCGCGATGCCTGGCGCGCGCTGTTCGACCACTACGTCTTCGACGCCGATGAACAGACGGCGGCCCACATCCCGCCCGCAGCGCGCGGCATCCTCGCGCCGATGGACGACACCAGCGCGCGCCGGCTGCGCTCGATGCTGCAGAACCGACTCAAACGATGAGCTCAGCCACGACCATGACCACCGCTCCCAAACCCATCCGTCGCGTCGTCATCGCCGGCGGCGGCACTGCCGGTTGGATGGTGGCCGCCGGCCTGTCGAAGTGCCTGGGCAAGCACTACGACATCCGCCTCGTCGAGTCCGAGGAGATCGGCACCGTCGGTGTCGGCGAGGCCACGATCCCCACGCTGCATTTGATGCACCAGATCCTGGACCTGGACGAGCGCGAATTCATCCAGGCCACGCAGGCCACCTTCAAGCTCGGCATCAGCTTCGAGAACTGGCGCAACGTCGGCGAGAACTATTTCCACTCCTTCGGCAAGACCGGCAAGGGCCATTGGACCGCCGGCTTCCACCATTTCTGGCTGGAGGGCCGCAAGCGCGGCCTCGCCAGCGACTACGGCGACTACTGCCTGGAGCTGCGCGCGGGCCTGGACAAGCGCTTTGCGCTGCTGCCCGACAACGGCATCAGCTACGCCTACCACTTCGATGCGACGCTGTACGGCCAGTACCTGCGCCGCTTCTCCGAGAACCTCGGCGTGCAGCGCATCGAAGGCAAGATTGCCAAGGTCCATACCGACGCCGCCAGCGGCGACATCACCGGCCTGCAACTCGACGGCGGCGCGCTGATCGAAGGCGACTTCTTCATCGACTGCACCGGCATGCGCGCGTTGCTCATCGGAGAGACGCTGGGCGTGCCCTACGAAAGCTGGTCGCGCTGGCTGCCCTGCGACAGCGCGCTGGCCGTGCAGACCACGCGGGTCGGCGAGCCCGTGCCCTACACCCGCGCCATCGCCCACCCCTGGGGCTGGCAATGGCGCATCCCGCTGCAGCACCGCGTTGGCAATGGCGTCGTGTTCAGCAGCAAGCACATCAGCGACGACGAGGCGAAGGCGGCGCTGCTCGCCAACATCGAGGGCGAGGTGCTGCGCCAGCCGCGCGTCATCAAGTTCACGCCGGGCCAGCGTGAGCAGGTCTGGAAGAAGAACTGCGTCGCCATCGGCCTGGCCAGCGGCTTCCTGGAGCCGATCGAATCCACCAGCATCCACCTGATCCAGAAGGGGCTGACGCGGCTGATCGAGCTGTTCCCGACCGACGGCGTGCACCAGAGCGATATCGATGAGTACAACCGGCAGACCCAAGAGGCGATCGAGGTCGTGCGCGACTTCATCATCCTGCATTACCACGTCAACAACCGCACCGACTCGACCTTCTGGCGCGACTGCCGTGACATGGACGTGCCGCCGCTGCTCAAGCACCGCATCCAGCATTTCCGCGACACCGCACGCATCATGCTGAACCAGGGCGAGCTGTTCGCCGAAAACTCCTGGGTGCAAGTCATGATGGGGCAGGGCGTCCAGCCCGCCAGCCATCACCCCATCACGCGCAATATGGACAACCGCAGCCTCGCCGACTTCTTGGGCGAGATCCGCAAGGATGTGGCCCGCACGCTGATGAAGCTGCCCAAGCACCAGCAGTTCATCGACCAGTTCTGCCCCGCGCCCAAGCTCGACGCGCCCACCGCCCAGCCGATGGTGATGGGGCCGGCCTTGCACATCAACCCGCACGCGCGGCTGGGCGTCGTGCCACTGGCCGGCGGCGCCAAGGTCTACGTCGTCGACGACTTCGTGCAGGACCCGGTCGGGCTTGTCGCACTGGCGCAGGCCGCGGCGGGCCAGTTTCAGACGCTGGCAGGCCACCCGTATCCAGGCCCACAACTGGCGCTGCCGGACAGCATGGCCGTTGAGCTCGACGGCTTCTTCCGTCAGCACCTGCGCCTGCCGTTGCAGGTCGGTGCGCCACTGGCCATGCTCGGCCGCTTCTCGCGCGTCTTGCAGGACCCGGCGACTCTCGACGCCCGCCAGCGCATCTGCCACCGCGACGACTCCGGCCTAGACCCGGGCGACATGATGTCGGCCTGCGTCCACTACCTGTTCCAGGACCCGCAGCTTGGCGGCACCGTCTTCTTCCGCTCGCTGATGTCCGATGCCGACACGGCCCAGTTCCGGCGCGACGCCAACACGCTGGACGCCAGCGCCTTCGGCGACAAATACGGCCTCCCGCCCGGCTACATGACCGAGAGCAACCGCTATTTCGAGGTCATCGGTCGCGTGCCCGCGAAATGGAACCGCGCCATCTTCTACGACGGCGCCATCTTCCATTCCGGAGACATCCCCTGGGCTTCGCCTGCCGCCTACCGCGAGGGCCCGGGCCGGCTGACCATCAACGCCTTCTTCAAGAGTCGTCGGCCTTGAAGCGCGATTCGCGCAGCACCTGGCAGACCTTCACGTTGTACTCGGCATAGAAGTTGGCGCGGCCCTGTTTCTTGGCCGACACGTGCAGCACGTTCAGCGACCACTCGCGCTGGCCGGCCTCGTCCTCGAACTCCACGATGATGACCCGCTCGCCGTCCTCCGCCCGGAAGACCTTGTGGGAGATATAGCCCGGCATGGTCTGCGCGAGTGCGCTCATTTGCGGCGCCAGGTCGAAGTAGTCGGCGTGGGCGTCAGCCTTGAGCCGGGAGCGGAACACCGTCACGATCATCGCGATCTCCTGCGGAGCGATGTGCAGCATTCTGAGGCCTCGATAATCCCCGGATGACCACTCCCATCACCATCGCCACGCGCGAGAGCCGCCTCGCGCTGTGGCAGGCCGAGCATGTGCAGACCCGCCTCGCCGACGAACTCGGCATCACCGCCACGCTGCTGGGCATGACGACGCGCGGCGACCAGATCCTCGACCGCACGCTGTCCAAGATCGGCGGCAAGGGCCTGTTCGTCAAGGAGCTCGAAGCGGCCCTGGCCGAAGGCCGCGCCCAGCTCGCCGTGCACTCGCTGAAGGACGTGCCGATGGAGCTGCCCGAGGGTTTCATGCTCGCGGCCGTGCTGGAGCGCGAGGATCCGCGCGACGCCTTCGTCGCCAACGACTTCGCCAGCCTGGCCGAGCTGCCCGATGGCGCGGTGGTCGGCAGCTCCAGCCTGCGCCGCGTGACGCAGCTGCTGAGCCTGCGCCCCGACCTGCGCGTCGAGCCCCTGCGCGGCAACCTCGACACGCGCCTGCGCAAGCTCGACGAGGGCGGCTACCACGCCATCGTGCTGGCGGCCGCTGGCCTGAAGCGCCTGGGCCTGGCCGAGCGCGTGCGCGGCTTCTTCCAGGTCGACCAGATGCTGCCTTGCGCAGGGCAGGGCGCCCTGGGCATTGAGATCCGTGCCGACGACGCGCCGCTGGCCGCGTCGCTCGCCCGGCTGACGCACACACCGACGCTGTTGGCCTGCGAGGCCGAGCGCGCCGTGTCGCGCGCACTGGGCGGCAGTTGCAGCCTGCCACTGGCCGCGCATGCGCACTGGCAGGGCGCCACGCTGTGCCTGGACGTGGCCCTGGGCCATGCCGAACTTCATGCATCGCCGCTGCTTCGCTCCAGCGTCGCCGCCGACGCGACCGATGTGGCCGCAGCCCGCGAGCTCGGCCAGCAGGCCGCATCGCGGCTGCGCGAGCTGGGCGCGGGCTCCTACCTGCCCGGATGACGCCGACCTTGCTGGTCACGCGCCCGCGGCCGCAGTGCGCCGCCTGGCTGGCGCGCCTGGCCGAGCTGGGCGTTCCTGCGGCGGCGTTGCCGCTCATCGAGATCCTGCCGGCCCGCGATCCGGGCCCCGTGCGTGCGGCCTGGGCGGCGCTGCGTGCCGTCGATCTCGCCGTCTTTGTGAGCCCCAACGCCGTCGAGCAGTTCTTCGCCCACGCGGTTGGCGGCTGGCCTGTGCAGACGCTGGCCGCCTGCGTCGGCCCTGGCAGCGCCCAGGCCCTGCGGGATCGCGGCGTGCCGGACGCGCAGATCGTGCAGCCGGCCGCCGACGCTGCCAGCCTGGACTCCGAACACCTCTGGGCACAACTGTCACCGCGCCGCGACTGGGCCGGGGCCCGCGTGCTGTTGCTGCGTGGCGATGGTGGGCGCGAGTGGCTGGCCGAGCGCCTGACCGAAGGCGGTGCGAGCGTCGAGGCGGTGACGGTCTACCACCGCGCGGCGCCACGTTTCGAAGCGGCCGAGCAGGCCCTGCTGGACGCCGCGCTGGCCGATCCGGCCGGGCATGTCTGGTTGTTCAGCAGCGCCGAGGCCGTCGGACACCTGCGCGGGCTGAAGCTTGCCGGCCAACGTGCCATCGTCACCCATCCCCGCATTGCGGATGCCGCGCGGGCCGCCGGTTTCGCGCCTGTGGTTTTGGCGCGACCGGAGCCTGAAGCGGTGACTCAGGCCCTGAAAAGCCTCTGACAGAATCTCCCGCACTGTGAGTGAGCCGATTTCTCCCGTCCCGGCGCCGGTCCTTGTGGCCGAGCCCGCCGCCCCGACTCCCCTTCCCACCCCCGCCTTGCCGGCCTGGTTGCCCTGGCTGCTGGCGCTGCTGGGCGCTGCCGTGCTGCTTTGCGTCGCACTGGCCTGGCAGAGCCTGTCGCGCCAGCAATCGCTGGAGCAGGAGCTGGTGCGCCGCCAGGAAGCCAGCCAGGCCCAGGCCACCGAGGCGAAACTCGCAGCCAAGCAGTCGGCCGACCTGGTCCGCGACACAGCCGCCAAGGTCTCGCTGCTGGATGCCCGCCTGGCCGAGGTGGCCTTGCAGCGCGGCCAGTTGGAGGAACTGATCCAGTCCATGTCCCGCTCGCGGGACGAGAATGTCGTGGGCGACATCGAGGCCGCCATCCGCGTCGCGCTGCAACAGACCCAGATCACCGGCAGCGCCGAGCCGCTCGTCGCCACGCTGAAGCAGGCTGACGAGCGGCTGCTGCGCTACAAGCAGCCGCGCATGGAAGGCGTGCGCCGCGCGGTGGCGCGCGACCTGGACCGCGTCAAGGCCGTTGCCGTTGTCGACGTGTCCACGCTGACCATCAAGCTCGACGAGGTCGTGCGCATGGCCGACGAGCTGCCGCTGGTGTCGAGCAGCGAAGCCGCGCCGCGCCCGCGGGACGAGCGCAACGGCGATGCCGCCAAGGAGCGCGAGCGCGCGTTGAGACTGCAGCGCGAGGAGGCCGCGGCCGAAGCCGACGGCAAGGTCTCGCTGTGGTGGTGGCAGGCCTCGCAGCAGTTGTCGAACTGGACCGGCCTCATCTGGGGCGAGGCGCGCACACTGCTGCGCGTGACACGCATCGAGCACCCCGAAGCCGCGCTACTGTCGCCCGACCAGAGCTTCTTCCTGCGCGAGAACCTGAAGCTGCGCCTGCTCAACGCACGCCTGGCGCTGCTGAGCCGCCAGTTCGACACGGCGCAGTCCGACCTGCGCGACAGTCAGGAGATGCTGAACCGCTACTTCGACACGCGCTCGCGCAAGGTGACCAGCGTGGCCGAACTGCTGCGTCAGGTGGCCGGCCAGGCGCGGCAGGTCAGCGTGCCGCGGCCGGATGACACGCTGGCGGCGCTGACAGCCGCCGCCGCCGGCCGCTGAGGAGGCCGACCATGCGCCTCGTCATCTGGCTGGTCCTGATCTTTGTCGCGGCGGCCGTCGCAGCGTTGACGCTGGGTTCCAACCTGGGCCTCGTCAGCTTCTACCGCGGCGGATGGCGGTTGGACATGTCGCTCAACCTGTTCCTGCTGCTGCTGGTTGGCAGCTGCTTCGCGCTCGTCACGGCCATCCAGGCCGTCGAGGCGCTGACGACACTGCCCAAGCGCGCCCGCGAGTGGCGACTGGCCCAGCGCGAGCGCAGCGCCCAGCTCGCGCTGCGTGAGGCCCTGGTCGAACTTTTCGGTGCCCGCTTCAGCCGCGCGCAGAAGGCGGCGCAGAAGGCGCTCAACATCCAGTCCGCCACGCCCGAACTCGCGGCCGACCAGTCTTTCATGGCCCTGGCTCATCTGCTCGCCGCCGCCAGCGCGCACCGCCTGCAGGACCGTCGTCACCGCGACGAGCAGCTGAACCGCGCCCTCGACCTTTCCCGCCGTACCGGCGGCGCCCGCGCACAGGAAGACGGCGCCCGCCTGCTGGCCGCCGAATGGGCGCTGGACGATCGCGACGCCGCACGTGCGCTCAGTCTGCTCGGCGAACTCGCTCCCGGCGTGGCTCGTCGCACGCAGGCGCTGCGCCTGCGCCTGCAGGCCTCGCGCCTGGCGCGGCAGCCGCTGGACGCGCTGCGCACGGCGCGGCTGCTGGCCAAGCACCAGGCCTTCTCCAAGGTCGCGGCGCAAGGCCTGCTGCGCTCGCTGGCCTTCGAAGCGCTGGACGGTACGCGTGACGTGGACCAGCTTCGCGCCGCGTGGCTGCAGCTCGATCCCGCTGATCGCCGCGATCCCCTCGTCGCCGCCCGCGCCGCTCAGTGCGCCGGCCAGCTTGGCGCGCCCGACGACGGTCGCGGCTGGCTGAGGCCCTTCTTCGACGACCTGGGCGAGCTGCAATCCGACGACCGTGCTGCGATTGCCACGGCCCTCGTGCCGGTGCTGGCCGGTTGTGGACCGGACTGGCTGCAACGCCTCGAATCCGCCCAGTCCCGGTTCCCGCGCGAACGCGCGCTGGCCTACGCGCTGGGCCATGCGCTGGCCGAGCGCCAGCTCTGGGGCAAGGCCAGGCTGATGCTCGAAGCCGTGGCCGACGACAGCAGCATGCCCAGCGCGGCGCGTCGGCGCAGCTGGCTGGCGCTGGCCGCGCTGGCCGAGCAAGAGGGCGACGAGGCCCGCCGCGCACGCTGCTTCGAGTCCGCCGCGCGGCTGCCTTGAACTTTTTCTAGAAAAATCGGGCAAGTCTTGCTGGGCCCCAAAAAATCTGGTTATACTGTGAGGCTTCAGCGGCTGTAGCTCAGTTGGATAGAGTACTTGGCTACGAACCAAGGGGTCGTGGGTTCGAATCCTGCCAGCCGCACCAAAAATAAGAAGAGAATCAACGGGTTAGCTCCGCAAGGCGCTAACCCGTTTTCCGTTTCTGGGTGGCATGAATCAACGCGTTGCGTCGGCTGAGTTTCCTCATGGCCGGGGCCCGTCTACCGAATTGGCGGTTCGCCGTCATGCCACATTGTTTTGAACGGGTTGGCGCGACGGGATGTCGCGTAAACCCGCTGTCGATGGCCCTTACACGGTGGCGGCGTCAGAGGTTGCAACTTGTTGCAAGTCTTTGATTCTGTGAATTAATCACCGAGTGGCCTAGAGATTGCTTCAGCCAGCGTATCGGAAGTCATGTTCCGAGGGTCTTGCAGAGCGTCTCGCCGGCGCGGGCACGCTGAGCTCAGTCAAACAATTTCTGGGAAAGGTCAATCATGCCGTCTCGAATGACAAAGCCACTTGCCTGCTGCAGCCTCGTCGCTGCGGCGCTGTTCGCCAGCGGCGCAGCGCGCGCGGATCTGGTGACCAACGGAGGGTTTGAAACCGGGGACTTCAGCGGGTGGACCACGACGTTCACCCCTGCTCCTGGAGCGATGTACGTGGACGATCAACAACCGCACGACGGCACCTATGGCGCCTACTTCGGCTATGACGGCTCCATCAGCCAAACCCTGGCGACGGTCGTCGGGTCGACCTACAAGATCTCTTTCTGGCTGCAGTTGGAATCCGACGCGAACGGGGCGTCGGGTCCGGGCGCGTTCTCCGCCAGCTTCGGTTCTGTCGTCGGGACGGCGTTGCTGAACCCGACCGAATTCGGCTACACAGAGTTCGATTTTTTGGCCACGGCTACCGGTGCGTCGACTGATCTGACCTTCAACTTCACTCAAGTCCCGCTGTTCTGGGATCTGGACTCGGTCACGGTCGCACTTCCCGAGCCGGGCAGCTTCGCCCTGCTGGCCGCGGCTGGCCTGGCGGGTGCCGCAGCCTCGCGGCGTCGCAGGTCGGCCAGCGCGCCCGACTGAGGATCTTGAGGACTATCGCCGGGCTCTCAGCCCGGCTTTGCCTTTGGTGCTGCCACCCCCACCAGGCGAGTCGCAGCAAGCTGCAGCAGATCGCTGCTCTTTGACCAGGACGCCGTGACATTCCACGGCTGAAACAGGAGCGAGAAATGTCCAGAAGCGTTGTTCGCAAGTCGGCCATCAGCGCCGCCATCGCCATGCTGGGGTCCACCATCGGCGCGTCGTCGATGGCCCAGGAACTGTTCCAGCCGGTCGGCAGCGACGCGGCCCTCGACAAGGGCTTCGTCCAGCGGGGCAATGAGACGCAGCTGACCACCGTGATGGTCATGCTGTCCGGCGACTCGGTCGTCAAGATGGAGAAGCGGCTCGGCAGGCGCATGGAACGCGGCGAGCGCGAGTCCATCGCGAGTTCGCGCCGGGCCGAGCAGGACACCGTGGGGCCGCACATCGAGCGGCTTGGCGGCAAGGTGCTGGCGCGCCTGCAGCACGCCATCAACGGCATCAAGATCCAGATCCCGAAGAACCGCATCGGCCTGCTGCGCCGGTTGCCGGGCGTCGTGGACGTCAAGGCAGTCGGCACCTACGAGCGCTTGAACACGAACGAGGTGCAGCTGGTCGGCGGCCCGCAGGCCTGGCAATCGGCGCTGGGCGCCTTCCAGGGCCAGGGCGTCAAGCTCGCGATCATCGACACCGGCATCGACTACACCCACGCCAACTTCGGCGGCCCCGGCACCGTGGCGGCCTACAACGCGGCCAGGGCGGCCGGCACGCTGCCGGCTGACCCGAACTACATCGGCCCGGCCGCGCCCAAGGTCAAGGCGGGTATCGACCTCGTCGGTGACAACTACACCGGCAGCAACACGCCCGTGCCTGACCCCAACCCGCTCGACTGCCCGTTCACGTCGGGCAGCGTCGGCCACGGCAGCCACGTCGCCGGCACGGCGACGGGCTTCGGTGTGCTGGCCAGCGGCGCCACTTACACCGGCGCCTACAGCGCCTCGGCTTACGCGACGAACAGCTTCCGGATCGGCCCCGGCGTCGCGCCCAAGGCTGACCTTTACTTCGCGCGCGTGTTCGGCTGCAGCGGCAACACCAACATGGTTGCCGAGGCCATCGACTGGGCAGTGTCCCAGGGCGTGGACGTGATCAGCATGTCGCTCGGTTCGAACTACGGCAACTTCGGCAACGCGGACGTCGGCAGCCTGGCCGAGGCGCAGGCCGTGGCCGATGCCACGGCGGCCGGCATCGTCGTCGTGGCCGCCTCTGGCAACGCCGGGCCGACGCCCTACATCACCAGCGCCCCGGGCGTCTTCGAGGGCGCGCTCTCGGTGGCGGCGACCGACGCGCTGGCCGGCATCCCGACCGCCCAGCTCGCGCTGACCGGCGGCAACAGCCTCGCCGTGATCAACGCCAATGGCGGCGCCTACGCCAACGGTACCGTCTTCCCGGTGCGTGTGCTGCGCAATCCCGATGGCACCGTCTCGCTGGGCTGCAACCCGGACGAGTACGACCCCGCGAAGACCGGCGTCAGCCTGGCCGGCAAGATGGTCGTGACGATGCGTGGCACCTGCGCTCGTGTCTACCGCGCCGGTGCCGCCCAGCACTTCGGCGCCGCAGCCGCCGCGCTGATCAACAGCTCCGCGGGCCTGCCACCGTATGAAGGCCCCATCCCCGGCGGCGCGAGCGATCCCAATGCCGGCAATACCTATGAGCCGGTCACGATCCCGTTCTTCGGCATCGCGCAGGCCGATGCGTCCAAGATCAGCGGGCCGACGGGCGGGCCGGCTGTGGCTGCGGCCACGGCGACCAGCACGGGTATCAGCGCGAACGCGGGCTTCGAGAAGATTGCCAGCTTCTCGTCGCAAGGGCCACGCATCGGCGACAGCGCGATGCGCCCCAGCGTCACGGCGCCAGGCGTCTCGGTCGTGTCCACCGCTTCGGGCACCGGCAACGGCTTCCAGATCCTGTCCGGCACGTCGATGGCCACCCCGGCCGTCGCCGGCGTGGCCGCGCTGGCCAAGCAGGCCCACCCCGGCTGGTCCCAGCCCGACCTGCGCGCAGCCATCGTGCAGACCGCAGCGCCGAACCTGATGCAGGACCTGCTGCAGCGCAACGAGGGCGGCGGCCTGGTCCAGGCGCAGGCGGCCACGGCGACGCAGGCCGTCGTGCGCATGCCCGACGAGAGCATCTCCTTCGGCTTCCAGGATCTGCTGAGCGACTTCAGCGGCACGAAGACGGTCACCGTGCACAACGCGGCGGCGAAGGCGGTGCAGTTCAACATCACGACCGTCAAGTCTTCCGGCCCCGCCGCTGCGGCCGTCACGGTGCCGCCCTCGGTCATCGTCAATGCCAACGGCGATGCCACCTTCCCGGTGCGCCTGGACGTGCCAGCCGCCTCGGTCGGCGGTGGCACGGGCTTCCAGGACGTGGGGGGCTACATCCAGCTGACGCCGTCCAACTCGCGCCTGAACGGCAACGTCAAGCTGTCGGTGCCGTTCTACATGGTGGCGCACAGCCGCTCGAACCTGGCCGTCGGCGTGAACGGCAGCACGATGAACTTCAGCAATGCCGGTGGCGCCCTCGCGGGGACGCCGACCTTCTACACCTGGGGGTTGTCGCAGCCGGCGCCGCAAGGCATCCAGCAACTCGACGTGCGCGCCGTGGGTGCGAGGTTGTCGGGCTCCAATGTGATCTTCGGCCTCAACACGCATGGCCGCACATCGACGCAACTGGCCTTCCAGGAGGTCGACATCTGCATCGACACGACCAACGGCCCGACCTTCACACCCAACAAGATCCTGATCGGCATCAACGGCTCGCTGCTGAGCAGTAGCCTGACCGCAGCGCAGTACGCGACGGCAATCTTCCCGACCGATGCGAACTGCAACATCAGCGGCGGCGGTTCCCTGCTGTTCACGGTGACCCAGCCGACCGACAACTCGACGCTGCAGATGCCGGTCCCGCGCGCCGGCGCCGCCGGCCTGGGGCTGACCACGGCCAATCCGCGTTTCCGCTACGTCGTGCGCTATTACGGCACCGACGGGTTCGGCGCGCAGATGCCCGGGGTGGGCAGCTTCAACGCTTTCTCGCCGGCGATCATCTTCGGTGGCGCGCCGACGGTGGGCGTGAATGGCTCGGGTTCGGCCAGCTTCGGCGTCAATGGCGAGCTTGCCAGCACACCGGCTCTGGGCATCATGGTCGTCATGCCGGACAACGTGTCCGGCGCCAGCCAGGCCGCCTTGCTGCCGTTCTGAATGGTCGGCTGCGCGCAGGCGCAGCCAGGATCAAAGAGGGCGGAAGACCGCACCGTACGGTCTCCCGAGAACGCCCCGGAGTTCGCTCCGGGGCGTTTCTTCTTGCGCAGCGGCCTGGCTAGCCGCCGCGCGAAAACCGCGGCGCGGCGGCGGGCTGCCAGTTGCCATCGGCATCGCGAACGAAACTGCCGCGCGCCTGGGCGTGCGGATGCAGCGGCGCCTCGGCCAGCGTCAGCACCGGCGCGAAGCAGACGTTGCTACCCTCCAGCAGCACGGTCCATTCGTCGCGCGTCTTCGCGCGGATGCGTGCGGCGACACGCTCGCGCAGCGCAGGCCATTGCTGGCGGTCCTGCTGGGCAGCCGGGTCAACATCGTCGAGACCCAGGCGTTGCAGCAGCTCGGCGTAGAACTGCGGCTCCAACGCGCCGATCGACACGGAGCGACCATCGGCGCATTCGAAGCAGTCGTAAAAGGGCGAGCTGTGCAGGAAGAAGTTCTGCGCCGGCTCGTCGCTCCAGCGCCCGGCCGCGCGCAGCGAGTGCAGCAGGCTGGACAGCACGCCCACGCCGTCCACCATCGCCGCATCGACGACCTGGCCGCGACCACTGCGCTGGGCCTCCCACAGCGCGCACATCAGCCCGAAGGCCAGGAACATGGCACCGCCGCCCATGTCGCCGATCAGCGTCGCCGGGATGCTGGGCGCAACGCCCGCGCGGCTCGCGACCGAGAGCACGCCCGTCAGCGCCACGTAGTTGATGTCGTGGCCCGCGGCCTGGGCCAGCGGGCCGGTCTGGCCCCAGCCGGTGACACGGCCGTAGACGAGGCGAGGGTGGCTGGCCTCGAAGGTCTCGGGGCCCAGGCCCAACCGCTCCATGACGCCGGGACGAAAGCCTTCGATCACCGCGTCGGCGGCGTCGATGAGGCGGCGCGCTTCGGCCAGGCCCTCGGGCGTTTTCAGGTCCAGGCAGGTGCGCCGTTTGCCACGGCTCAGCGCCGTGCCCGTGTCCAGCACCTGGCCTCCCGGGCGCTCGATGACGGTGACCGTGGCGCCCAGGTCGGCCAGCAGCATGCCGGCCAGCGGGCAGGGGCCGATGCCGGCCATTTCGACGACGCTGAGGCCGGCCAGTGGGCCGGTGGAAGGGAAGGCATGCATCGGACAATGCTCGCATGAACAAGGCCTTCACCAAGGAATCCGACGCGGCCGACGATGACGACGGCGACGGTCCCTCGCTGCCCGCCTTGCCGGCCGGCACGCGCAACTACATGACGCCGGGCGGCTATGCACGATTGCGCGCGGAGTTCATGCAGCTCATCGACGTCGAGCGGCCCAAGATGGTGGAGACGGTGTCGTGGGCGGCCAAGAACGGCGACCGCTCGGAGAACGGCGACTACCTCTACGGCAAGAAGCGGCTGCGCGAGATCGACCGCCGGCTGCGCTTCCTGACCAAGCGGCTGGACATTGCCGAGGTTGTCGATCCGAGCGTGCACTCGGGCTCCGAGCAGATCTTCTTCGGCGCGACGGTGACCTACGCGAATGCCAGGGGCGAGGAGAAGACGATCACGATCAAGGGCATCGACGAGTCCGACAGCCTGGCCGGCGAGGTCAGCTGGGTCTCGCCGATCGCGCGCACGCTGCTGAAGGCGCGCGTGGGCGACGAGCTCAACCTCGTCACGCCGGTGGGCGTCGAGAAGATCGAGGTCGTCGACGTCAGCTACCCCGCGCCGGCGGCTTGAGCATCGCGTTTGCACGCGCCTTCTCGGCGGCCGACAGCGTCGGGCCGAGGGCGGCCAGTGCGGCTGCAGCCTGCGGGTGGCCCAGCGCCTGGCACAGGCTGAGCCAGGCATAGGCGGCGGCCGGATCCTTGTCGCCGCCCTGGCCCTGGGCCAGCATGACCGCGAGGTTGAACATCGCATCCGGCTGGCGGCGCTGAGCCGCGGCCTGGAAGAGCTGACGCGCGGTGACGAGGTTCTGCGGCACGACCTCGCCGCGGTAGAAGAAGGTGGCCAGCGCGTTCTGCGCGTCGGCGTGACCGCGCAACGCGGCGTCCTTGTAGAGCACGATGGCCCGCTCGGGTGCGGCGGGCACGCCTTCGCCCAGGTCCAGCATGCGGGCAGCCGCGTAGGTGGCCTCCAGATGCCCGGCCTTGGCGGCCGCGCCGTAGTAGGCGCCGGCGCGCTGCAGGTCCAGCGGGATGCCGTCGGGCTGGCCGCGCAACTGGTGGTGGTAGAGCTGGCCGAGCAGGTAGAGCGCCGGCAGGCTGCCGGCCTCGCCGGCGCCCTGCAGGTGCTTGAGCGCGCGTTGCGGATCACGTGGCGTGCCGACGCCGCTCAGCTCGGCCTGGCCGAGCAGGGTGCCGGCTGGCTCGAAGCCGAAGTCCAGCGCCTTGCTCCACCAGCGGTAGGCCTCGGCCGGGTTGCGCGGTGCGCCTTGGCCGGTCAGCGCGATGCGGGCCAGCAGCAGGCTGGCCTCGACGCGGGTGGAGATGTTGTCGGGGTGCTGTGGGTCGAAGCGCAACCGGTCGCCAACCGGGTCGTAGCGCGCATCGACGACCTGGCGCAGCCACTCGACGGCCTTCGCCGTGCTGGCCGGCGTGCCCAGGCCGAGCAGGTGGATGCGGCCGAGCATCAGCGCCGCTTCCTCGTAGCCCAGCTTGTTCCAGCCTTCCTCGAAGCGGGCGCGTGCCTGCACGTAGTCGCCGGCCTCGTAGGCGTCGAAGGCCTGGGTCAGCGACTTGTCCTTGCGCGCGATCCAGTTGCGGCCGGCGGCGAAGCGGCGATCCGTGCCGGCACAGGCGACGGAAGGCGCCATCGGCGTGCTGGCCGACGTGCCGACCTCGGCCGCGCCGTTGGGCATGGCGCTGCCGACGTCGCTGGTCTTGGCGTTGCCTTCGGGGCTGAGGTCGCTGAAGCGCTCGGCCTCGTTGGACGGGCTGTCCTGCAGGCCGAAGTCGCGCATATAGGCCAGCGTGACTTCGTCATCGGCGGCCGAGTAGCCGCTCATGAAGGCGCAGGACGACGCGAACTGGCGCGACAGCACCTTGTTCTTGGCCGCGGTGACGAGGCTGGGGTCGACGCTGCCGTTGCGCTGGCCGTTGACCTTGACGGCCGGCAGTTGGTTGTCGGTTGCGCCGGCCTGCTGCGCCGAAGCGGCAGCGCCGAGCAGCAGGCCGGCGGCCAACACCGCCGGGGGGAGGAGGGCAGGCATCGTCAGGCTCACCGCGGGCTGCGCAGCGTCATGCCGACCATGTAGCGCCGGCCGTTGTAGGCATCGAGGTAGAGGCTGGGGATGCCGTTGCTGTAGTCCTGGTAGCCGCCCGTGTCGCTCTGCGTGCGCTCGCCGGTCAGGTTGCGCACGTCGGCAAAGATCTCCAGGCCGTTCTTGAAGCGGTAGGACAGCTTGGCATCGACGAAGCGGGTGCGGCTGCCGAAGATGGGCGCGCCCGGGTTGTAGGGCAGACGCCAGCCCACGGTGCCGACCGACGGATAGTTGTTGATGCCGATGTTGGTCGTCGTGTTGGGCGAGAAGGCGTAGTAGCGCGGCGCCACCACCTGCGTGGCGATGCGGGCCGAGAAGCCGCCGTCGTCGTACCACAACGATGCGTTGTACGAGTACTTGGGCTCGTTGATGACGGGCAGCACCTCGCCGCTGATCAGGTCCAGCGTCGGTACGCCCTGTGTGGAGCGCACGCGGGTGTAGTTGGCATCGAAGCCGGTGTAGCGCAGCAGCCAGGGCAGGAAGGTGAAGGCCGTCTTCATGCCCACCTCGATGCCGCGGCGCGTGGAGGGCTGCTGGTTGTCCCACTGGTTGAAGGCGAACTCCATGTCGGCCAGCGGCTTGCCGGTCACCGGGTCCACGGCATTGCTGCCCTGGAAGACCTTGGTGTTGGTGCGCGGTGCCACCAGCGTGGGCGCGCCGACCAGGCCGTGCTGGCGGAACACGGCGGCGCTCAGCATGGTGTCGCGGTTGGCGAACCACTCGACCGACAGGTTCTGGTTGACGTTGGTCTGCGGCTTCAGGTCGGGGTTGCCCATGGTGCCGGTGCAGCGCTGGTCGGCCTCGCTGCCGTCGGTGTCGCCGACGCCCTGCTCGACGATCTCGCTGTAGATGCAGGTGCCCGAGGGCAGCAGCTTGCTGACGGGCGGGCGCGCAATCGTCTTGCCGATGTTGTAGCGCGTGACCACCTTGTCCGGCACCACCCACAGGGCCAGGTTCAGCGAGGGCATCACGTCGGTGTTGCTGCCCTTGAGGGCGGTGTTCTGGCGGTAGAAGCTGGACACCTGGCCGGCCGCGGCACCCGGGTTGGCGGGGTCGAAGGCGGCGGTCTTGCGGATGGTCTGGAAGGTCAGCTGGCCGGTGCCGGCGACCTCGGTCTGCACGATGCGCACGCCGATGTTGCCGGCCAGCTCCATGCCGAAGGGCAGATGCCAGTCGGTGAAGGGCACTCGATCCGTCTCGAAGTCCGTCATCAGGTAGGTCGCGTAGGCCCGCTCCTGGAAGCGCGTGACCGGCTGGTCGTAGATCTGGCCGTCGCTGGCCTTGCAGCTGACGACGCAGTCCAGGTTCAGCGGGATGCCGGCCATCGAGAACAGCTTGTCGATGTCGATCTGAGACCAGCCGTCGATCAGGCCGGGCGCGCGATTCTTGGCGCCGGCGTAGAACTGCCCGGCCGGTGCCACGGACAGCGCCTGCTTGACGAGGTCCAGGTACTGGGCCTGGGTCAGCACGGTCTGGCCGTTCTGCGGCGTGGCGGGGTTGGTGCTGGGGTTGTAGCCGTAGGCGCAGGGCTGGCCGCCAACGCCCAGCGAGCCGGCCGTGTTCTGGCAGCCGACGACGGAGCTGCGTGTGTTGACCGACGGCAGGTAGATGCCCGGCACGTAGCTGGGCGTGCCGAAGCTGCCCTGCGGGTCGCGGACCGTGGCGCCGCCCAGGCCCCAGTAGCTGCCGCGCGTGTCGCGGAAGTTCAGGCCGGTCTGGATGTTCTGGAAGAAGTTGGACTGCTCGCGCATGTCGAGCGTGAAGTCCAGCTTGCCGGTCTTCTCGCTGTTGTCGCTCTTGTAAAGGCGGATGACTTGCAGGTTGGTCGTCGGCGTCAGCAGCGGCTTCTGCGCCGCGGTGTAGGCCGGCACGGCCACGGTGTTGGTGGCCGACACGGGCACCGCCGCCGACGCGAGCTGCGGCGACAACACGGCGTACTTGTCGTAGTTCAGCTGGTTGTTGGCGCTGCCCGGCGGCAGCGCGAAGGTCCATGAGCCATCGGGCTGGATGTTGAAGCTGCCCTCGCCGTACTGGTAGCCCAGGGAGGCCCGGCGGTCGTAGCGGAAGGCCGAGGAGTCGTTGGTGCCGATCATGGCCTTCACGTTGACGCGGCCGTCCTTGTACTCGCCGCCGCCTTGCAGGTAGTGAGAGTCGGTCTTCACACGGCTGAAGATCATGTCCGTGTTGTAGAAGCCGTCGGTGGTCGTGTAGCTGGTGACGTGGTGCGAGTCGTCGACCGTGTAGCCGGGCTTGATGTTGGAGACGGCACCGGTGGCCAGCGTCGCGCCGGCGCGGTAGCTGTAGGTGTTGGGGTTGACGTAGTAGGGCCAGGCCAGGCCCGGAGCCACCGAGCGCACGCCGCTGGCCGAGTCGACGAAGAGGCCGGCGCCGTTGATGCTGGGCGCGCCGCCGACCGAGAAGTTGCCGACGATGTCGGCCACGTCGCGGCGGTTGCTGCTGTACTTGCCGTAGACGGAGAGCTGGTCGTTGACCTTGAAATCCAGCCGGATGTCACCGCCGGTGCGCTTGTCGTCCTGGCTGCGCACGTAGGAGCGGATCAACGCCGGGATGTAGTCGTTCCACTGGTTCAGGCAGGTCAGCTGCTCGTTGTTGCGCTGGTTGATGGCCAGCGTGCGCGCGCTGCTGCCGTTGATGGCGCCGGTCTGCGCGCTGGTGAGATTGGGGAAGGCGCTGAAGCAGTCGGCCTTGCTCTGCGCGGCGGCCGACTTGGTCAGCAGCTCCATCGGCGTGGCTGCGTTGAAGGTGCCGCCGGCCGTCAGCGGCGAGGCGAGCAGGGGCGCGTTGACGGTGGGGTCGGTCGTCGACAGCGTGCCGGGCTTGAAGCTGAAGGTCTTCTCGGGCGAGTTGTCGAAGTCCATCTGCCGCAGCAGGCCCTGCTGGTTGTTGCTGCCGCCGTTGGTCAGCTGGTGCGCCTCGCTGCGGTAGCGCGAGTCGTTCAGGTTCAGCAGCACGCCCAGGCGGTTGTTCAGGAACTTGTCGGCCAGCACGAGGTTGTAGTTGGGCGTGGTCTTCTTGTTCAGGTCGCCTTGCGTGGCGGCGGCGCGCAGCGAGTAGTAGGGCTTGTCGAAGTCCAGGCCGGTGCGGGTCTCGATGATGATGCCGCCCCCCAGCGAGCCCTCGACCATCTTCGCCGTCGAGCCCTTGACGACGTCCACACTCTTGATCAGGTCGGACGACAGCTCGCGGAACTCGGCACCGCGGCCATCACCGCCGCCGAGCAGGTCGGTGCCGGCACCGGAGCGCACGGACTGGCCGTCGAGCTCGACGCGGGTCAGCTCGGGCCCGTTGCCGCGGATGGACACGTTGACGCCCTCGCCGAAGTCGCCGCGGTCCAGGGCGACGCCGGCGATGCGCGAGATGGCCTCGCCGACGTTGCGGTCGGGGAAGGCGCCCACGTCCTCGGCGACGATCGAGTCGGTCGCCGTGGCGGCATTCTTCTTGCGCTCGATGCTGGACTGCTGCGAGCGCCGCGTGCCGATGATGAGCACCGATTCCAGCGAGGTGACCGTTGCCTTCGGGGCGGCGGCCTCGGCCTTGTCGCCGGCCTTGACGGCTTCCGCGCTGTTCGGTGTGGCCGCGGGGGCGGTCTGGGCCAGGGCGGCTTCATTCGCCCACAAGGCCAGGGCGAGGGACACGGCGGCGGCGATGCGGTCATGCCGCAGCTGGGGTTGGCTGATTGGGGTCACGAGGGTCTCCGCGAGCCGGTCCAAGGTCCGGCCATCGTTGTTGTGAAGGTTCTTCAAGCCCTGACAGCGGGCCCGCCCTGCAGCGGGCAGGGCGGCTCGTCTGTGCGGCGGAGAGCTCGTCGGGTCACTCCATCGCGGGCGGCGGAGCGGACCTTAAACAGCGGGTTTCAGAGCGAGAAATACGATTTGAGTGATTTCCTATCCCGAAACGAAATACCGGGCCCAGAAACAATGGTTAACCCGTGGACGGAAATAGAAACACTCAAGGCCGTGATCGGGCCTGGGCGCGCGGCACGCCGCGCCAGGGTCAGGGCTTGACCCGCGCGACCCGTTCGACGGCCGGCGTGCGGCGCAGCACGCGCAGCACATCGGCGAGATGCAGGCGGTCGCGCACGGCGATCAGCAGGTTCATCTCGGCCGTTTCGCGCAGCGGCGCGTCGTCGCCCATGGCGATGTGAGTGATGTCGGCCTCGGCCTGGGCCACGGCCTGGGCCACCTGGGCCAGCACGCCCTTGCCGTTGTTCAGCAGCAGCGTGATGCCGACCTCGAAGCTGCGCTTGAGCTCCTCGGCCCATTCGACCTGGATCCAGTGCTCGCTGTCGCGCTGGAACAGGCGCCGTCCCACGGCGCATTCGCAGGTGTGCACGACGAGGCCCTCGCCGCGGCCGAGATAGCCACGCACCTCGTCGCCCGGGATGGGCCGGCAGCAGCTGGCGAGCTGCACGGAGGCGCCCTCGCTGCCGTCGATGGTGACGCTGCCCTGATCGGCCGGCGCTTCGGCGAAGCGGCCCAGCGTCAGCGCCAGCGCATCGGGTTTCTGGCCCCGGTCGGCCATCAGCCGCGCCAGCTTCTTGGCGATGATGGTGGCGATCTTGCGGCCGGCGCCGATGTCGATGAGCAGCTGCTCGGTGCCTGCGCTGCCGGCCCAGGCGGCCAGCTCATGCCAGATCTTGGCGGCCGGGTCGTCCGCTTCCAGGCTGGGCAGTCCGAGGCCCTCGACGCGCATGGCCTGGGCCAGCATCTTCTCGCCGAGCTCGCGCGACTCCTCCTGCTCCAGGTCCTTCAGATAGTGGCGGATCTTGGAGCGGGCGCGGCCGGTGCGCACGAAGCTCAGCCAGGCCGGATTGGGGCTGGCGCCGGGCGCGGTGATGACCTCGACGATGTCGCCGCTCTTCAGCTCGGCACGCAGCGGCACCGGCTCGCCATTGACCTGGGCCGCCACGCAGTGGTCGCCGACGTCGGAGTGGATGGCGTAGGCGAAGTCCACCGGCGTCGCGCCCTTGGGCAGGGCCATGATGCGAGACTTGGGCGTGAAGACGTAGATCGCATCGGGGAAGAGGTCGATCTTGACGTGCTCGAGGAACTCGTTGGCGTCGCGCGTCTCGTCCTGGATGTCGATGAGGCTTTGCAGCCAGCGCGCATTGGCCTGCTGCGCGATCAGCGCCGACGCCTGCTTGCCGCGGCTCTTGTAGATCCAGTGCGCGGCCACGCCCTGCTCGGCGATCTGGTGCATGCCCTCGGTGCGCACCTGGAACTCCAGCGGCGTGGCCAGCGGTCCCATCAGCGTCGTGTGCAGCGACTGGTAGCCGTTGTCCTTGGGATTGGCGATGTAGTCCTTGAAGCGCCCGGCCTGCGGCTTGTAGAGCTGGTGCAGCACGCCCAGGGCCGTGTAGCACTGCAGCGGCTCCTCGGTCAGGATGCGAAAGCCGAAGATGTCGCTGACCTGGGCGAAGGACAGGCCACCCTTCTCGCGCATCTTCTTGTAGATGGAATAGACCGTCTTCTCGCGCCCCTGCACCTCCACGCGCAGGCTGGCCTTGGCGAAGGCGGCTCGGATCTCGCCCTCGATGCGCGAAACCAGGTCGCGCCGGTTGCCCCGTGCCTTGCCCACGGCCTTGCTGAGCGCAGCGTAACGCCAGGGGTGGAAGTACTGGAAGGACAGGTCCTGCAGCTCGCGGAAGGTCTGGTTCAGGCCCAGGCGATGCGCGATGGGGGCGTAGATGTCGAAGGTCTCGCGGGCGATGCGGCGCGACTTGTGCGGCGCCATCGCACCCATCGTGCGCATGTTGTGCAGGCGGTCGGCCAGCTTGATGAGGATGACGCGCAGGTCGCGCGCCATCGCCAGCAGCATCTTGCGGAAGGACTCGGCCTGCGACTCCTCCTTGGTGGAGAACTGCAGCTTGTCCAGCTTGGTCAGGCCGTCGACCAGGTCGGCCGTCGTCGCGTCGAACTTCTCGATCAGCTCGGCCTTGGAGACGCCGCAGTCTTCGACCACGTCGTGCATCAGCGCCGCCATCAAGGCCTGCGCATCGAGCCGCCACTCGGCGCAGATGCCGGCCACGGCGATCGGGTGGGTGATGTAGGGCTCGCCGGTGGCGCGCTTCTGGCCGAGGTGGGCTTCGTCGGCGAACTTGTAGGCCTCGCGCACGCGCTTGACCTCGGCCTTGTTCAGGTAGCCGAGCTTGGGCAGGAGGGCGTCGAACGAGGCCGCCTCGGCCGGGGTCGGAAGCGCCGGCTGGCGGAGGCCAGGCAGCGTGAACCAGGCGGTGAGGGAGCGTTGGGCCATGGAGTCGAATTTAGCCGAAGGTGATCATGAGCCCCTCGTCCAAGGATTACCTTGGCCGGTCCCCCAAGGGGACGGCGATGCGTGCCGGTTCGACCGGCACGCACATCGCCAGACGGGCCGGCTTGGGAGCGGCCCGGCGCTCGGCCCGGAAGCCCAAAGCAAACGGGCGCCCGAGGGCGCCCGTTGAAGTAGCGGCAGTGCGGGGTTTAGACCGGTACCTTGCGCAGCATCTCGATGCCGACTTCGCCGGCGGCGATTTCGCGCAGTGCGGTCACGCCGGGCTTGTTCTTGCTCTCGATGCGGGGGCTGTGGCCCTGGCTCAGCATGCGGGCGCGGTAGGTGGCGGCCAGCACCAGCTGGAAGCGGTTCGGGATCTTGGTCAGGCAGTCTTCGACGGTGATGCGGGCCATGGGTTTCCTTGGGTGTTTCGGGATCAGGGCAGGTCGAGCGCCTGAAAGACGGCAGAGCGGTTGCGCCGCTGAGCCGCGTATTTTAGCCGCTGCGCGTGGACGATGGATTTCAGGTCGAAGACGGCTGTGTCGAACACCGCATTCACGACGACGAAATCGAAGTGCTGGGCCTGCGCGACCTCGATGCGTGCATTGGCCATGCGCTTGGCGATGACCTCGGGCGCGGTGTCGCCGCGGCGGTTCAGTCGCTGCTGCAATTCCTCCCAACTGGGCGGCAGGATGAAGATCAGCACGGCATAGGGAAAGAGCTGCTTGATCTGCAGCGCGCCCTGGAAGTCGATCTCCAGCACGACGTCGTCGCCATGCTGCATGCGCGCCTCGATGGCGGCGCGCGAGGTGCCATAGAGGTTGCCGTGCACCTCGGCCCATTCGAAGAACTCGCCGCGCTCGGCCATCGAGCGGAACTCTTCTGGCGTGATGAACCAGTATTCGCGGCCATGCTGCTCCTGCCCGCGCGGCCCGCGCGAGGTGTGGGAGATGGACACCGCCAGTTTGGCGTCCAGTTCCAGCAGCGCCTTGACGAGACTGGACTTGCCCGCGCCACTGGGCGCGGCGACGACGAAGAGATTGCCGGGATATTCCATTTGGCCTCGGTTTATTCGATGTTCTGAACCTGCTCGCGCATCTGCTCGATGGCGACTTTCATTTCGACGGAGATATTGGTCAGCTCCAGCGCGGCTGATTTGGAACCGAGGGTATTGGCTTCGCGATGTAACTCCTGAATCAGGAAATCCAGGCGTTTGCCGAGTTCGCCGCCCTTTTTCAGCAGGCGGGTGAGCTCTTCAAGGTGGGCGCGCAGGCGGGCCAGTTCCTCGGCCACATCAATGCGGATCGCAAACGCGGCGGCCTCGTTCAGCGCGCGCTCCTGCAATGCTTCCCTGGGCACGCTGCTGGCGGCGCCGGTCGTGGCCAGGGCTTCCTGCCAGCGCTCCAGGAAGCGCTGCTGTTGCCGGGCGACCACAGCTGGCAGCAGCGGCTCGGCTTCGTCGGCCAGCTCGCGCAGCCGCTTGATGCGCTCCATCAGGATGGCGACGAGCTTCTCGCCCTCGCGTTCGCGCGCCTCGGCCAGGCCCTGCACGCAGGCCAGGGCGGCTTCCAGCGTGGCGGTGTCGAGCTGAGCCGGTACCGCGGCGCCGCTCTTGCACCAGTTCAAGGCCTCGTGGACGGACAGCGGCTGGGCCTGCGGCAGCCAGGCGCGCACCTTGGCCTCTAGGTTGGCCAGGCGGTTGAGCTGGTCGGGCTGAGGCTGGGGCCAGCCGCCTTCTGCCTCGCGCTGGGTGTTGATGCGCAGTTCGACCTTGCCGCGCTTGACGCGGGTGGCGATGAGGTCACGCAACTGGGGTTCCAGCCCGCGCAGTTCCTCCGGCATGCGCATGGACAGGTCCAGAAACCGGCCGTTGACCGACCGCAATTCAACGCTCACGGATGCGGGAGCGGAGCTGCTGCCGTCCTCGGCTTTAGGGGGTTGCGCCAGGGAATTGGCGTACCCGGTCATGCTGTAGACTGGCATTTCGCACCTGTAAAAACAGACGTTAACAAGAGATTTAGCGCGATTATGTCCAAGCCGAAGCCGGCGCCATTGCCCGCAGGCACGGTGGTTGGGGGCTACCAGATCATCAAGCGACTGGCGGCGGGCGGATTTGGCGTGGTCTACCTCGCCGAGGATCCTGACCACCACCTGGTTGCACTGAAGGAATATCTGCCCTCGTCGCTGGCCGAACGTTCGCCCGGCGAGCTGACGCCGCGCGTCAAGCCCGAGAAGCAGCCACTGTATCGGCTCGGCCTGAAGAGCTTCTTCGAGGAAGGCCGCTCGCTGGCGCAGATCTCGCACCCCAGCGTCGTCTCGGTGCTGAACTTCCTGCGCGAGAACGAGACCGTCTATATGGTCATGAACTACCTGCAGGGCGACACGCTGCAGGACTTCATCGTCACCGCGCGCGACATGAAGCGCGACAAGGTCTTCCGCGAGTCCACCATCCGCAGCCTGTTCGACGAGATCCTGCGCGGCCTGCGCATCGTCCACCAGCACAAGATGCTGCACCTGGACATCAAGCCGGCCAACATCTTCATCACCAACGACAACAAGGCCGTGCTGCTCGACTTCGGCGCCGCGCGCGAAGTGCTGAGCAAGGAAGGCAACTTCATCCGCCCGATGTACACGCCCGGCTTTGCCGCGCCGGAGATGTACCGCCGCGACGGCTCGCTCGGCCCCTGGACCGACATCTACGCCATTGGCGCCTGCATCTACGCCTGCATGCAGGGCTACCCGCCCAACGACGCGCCGCAGCGGCTCGAGAAAGACCGCCTCAGCTTGAGCCTGTCGCGCCTGCGCAATGTCTATTCGGACAACCTGCTCGAAGTGACCGAGTGGTGCATGTCGCTGGACGCGCTCGCACGCCCGCAAAGCGTCTTCGCGCTACAGAAAGAACTCGCCCGCGAGACCGAAAGACGCTACACCAAGCTGTCTTTCAGTGAACGCCTCAAACTTCAGCTTGAGAACCTGAAGTCTGGAGCCAAGGCATGACCGCCCCCACGCTCGCATTCGCGCACTGGCCCCCGAGGGGGCGTCAACGTCCCTTGGGGCGGCTCGGCGGAGGCCTGGCGTGAGATTCAACGTCTTCCAGGTCAGCCGCCGCGGCGGCCGCGAGACCAATGAAGACCGCATGGGCTATTGCTTCACGCGGGAGGCGGGCCTGTTCGCGCTGGCGGACGGCATGGGCGGCCACCCGGAAGGGGAGGTCGCGGCCCAGATCGCGCTGCAGACGCTGGCCGCACTGTTCCAGCAGGATGCCCGCCCGGTGCTCGAAGACCCGCAGCGCTTCCTGCAGGAAACCATCGTCATCGCCCACCAGCAGCTGCTGCGCTACGCGCAGGGCAAAGGCCTGCACGACACGCCGCGCACGACCGTCGTCGCCTGCATCCTGCAGGGCAACCAGGCCTGGTGGGCGCACTGCGGCGATTCACGCCTCTACCTCGTGCGTGGCGGCAAGCTGATCGCCCGCACGCGCGACCACTCCTACTCCGAGCTGCAGGAAGCCCTCGGCCGCGTTTCGCGCGGCGGCGAGCCCTTCAACCGCAACGTCCTCTTCACCTGCCTGGGCAGCCCCGGCAAACCCATGGTGGACTGCCAGGGCCCGCTCATCATGGAGCCCTCGGACCGCCTGCTGCTGTGCTCCGACGGCCTGTGGGGCAGCGTCGAAGACGCCGAGATCGTCCAGCACATGGCCGACCAGGCCATCTCCGAGGCGGCACCCGAGCTTGTCGAGCAGGCGCTGCGCCGCGGTGGCGCGCGCAGCGACAACGTCACCGTGCTGGCCGTCGAGTGGGAAGGCGAGGGCGAGCCCAGCGGCGAGACGACGCAGAACCTCGGCAACTCCGGTTTCGCGTCCACCATCCAGGGCGCGCTGGACGCCGACCTCGTCGCCGGCATGGACGAGGAAGAGATCGAACGCTCGGTGCGCGAGATCAACGAAGTCATCCGCCAGTCCGGCCGCGGCGCCAGGCGCTAGACCGCGGCCACCGCCGGCCTCCCGGGGCGCCGTCCGCGGCAGCCTCTGGGTCAGAATCCTCTTTTCGGCACCCGCGGGCACTCCGGCTCGCGGCGCCAACTCAAGCAGAACCTCATGACCAAGACCTTCACGCGCAGCGCAGGCCGCGCCGCCAACCAGTTGCGCCCGGTGCGCATCACCCGCGGGTTCACCGTGCACGCCGAGGGCTCGGTGCTGATCGAGTTCGGTGCGACGCGCGTGCTGTGCACGGCCTCCGTCGAAGAGCGCGTGCCGCCGCACAAGCGCGGCTCGGGCGAGGGCTGGGTGACGGCCGAATACGGCATGCTGCCGCGTGCCACCCACACCCGCGGCGACCGCGAGGCCGCGCGCGGCAAGCAGAGCGGTCGTACGCAGGAGATCCAGCGCCTCATCGGCCGCTCGCTGCGCGCCGTGTTCGACCTGGCCGCCTTGGGTGAGCGCACCATCACGCTGGACTGCGACGTGCTGCAGGCCGATGGCGGCACGCGCACGGCCGCCATCACCGGCGCCTTCGTCGCCGCGCAGGACGCCGTCAACAAGCTGCTGGCCGACAGCAAGCTCGCCCGCTCGCCGATCAAGGAGGCCGTGGCCGCCATTTCGGTGGGCATCGTCGATGGCGTGCCGCTGCTGGATCTGGAATACGTCGAGGACGCCGCCTGCGACACCGACATGAACGTCGTCATGACGGCGTCCGGCGGCTTCGTCGAGCTGCAGGGCACGGCCGAAGGCGTCGTCTTCACGCGCTCGGAGATGAACGCGCTGCTGGACCTGGCCGACCAGGGCATCCGCGATCTATTGGCCGCACAGCAAGCGGCACTGAAGTCGTGAAGCTGGTTCTCGCCTCCAACAACGCGAAGAAACTCGCCGAACTGCAGGCGCTGTTCACACCGCTCGGCATTGAACTCGTGACCCAGGGCAGCCTGGGCATTCCCGAGGCCGAGGAGCCCTTTGACACCTTCGTCGAGAACGCGCTGACCAAGGCCCGTCATGCGGCCAAGCTGAGCGGCCTGCCGGCGCTGGCCGACGACTCGGGCCTGAGCGTCGAAGCACTTGGCGGTGCACCGGGCGTGCGCTCGGCCCGCTATGCGCTGGACGCGGGTGGCGAGAAGAGCGACGTGGCCAACAACGAGCGCCTGCTGCACGAGCTGGCCGGCAAGGCGGATCGACGCGGTCGCTTCGTCTGCGCGCTCGTTGCCGTGCGCAGTGCGGACGACCCCGAGCCCTTGATCGCCATGGGCCGTTGGTCAGGCGAGATCCTGGCCGCGCCCAGCGGTGCGGGCGGCTTCGGCTACGACCCGCTGATGTTCATTCCCGCAGTGGGCCGCGCCGTGGCCGAGCTGAGCGCCGCCGAGAAGAACGCGATCAGCCACCGCGCCCTCGCCGCGGAGTTCCTGACCGAGCAGTTCCGCGAGGTCTGGCGGCTTGGCTGAGGACATGATGCCCCGACGCCCGCTTCGCAGGCTTCCGCCCGGGGGGGCGCAGCCATGGCTTGGGACGGCCCGGCGCCATGGCTGAACTGCTGCACCTGATGCGGCCGGGCACGCTGCAGCTGCCCGCGCTGCCGCCCCTTGCGCTCTACGTGCACCTGCCCTGGTGTCTGCGCAAATGCCCCTACTGCGACTTCAACTCGCATGAGATGAAGACGGGCCTCTCGCCCGACACGGCCGCCGCCTACCTCGCCGCGCTGCGCGCCGATCTGGAGGCTGCGCTGCCGCTGATCTGGGGCCGGCCCGTCGTCAGCATCTTCATCGGCGGTGGCACGCCCAGCCTGTTCAACCCCGAACAGATCGCCGAGCTGATCTCGGACATCCGCGCGCGTTTGCCGCTGGAGCCGGGCTGCGAGATCACGCTGGAGGCCAACCCCGGTACTTTCGAACGCGAGCGCTTCAAGGGCTTTCGCGCCGCCGGCGTCACGCGGCTCTCGGTGGGCGTGCAGAGCTTCGACGACGAGCAGCTGAAGAAGCTCGGCCGCGTGCACAACGCGACCCAGGCGCGCGAGGCGCTGACCGAGGCTGCGGCGGCCTTCGAGACCTTCAACCTCGACCTGATGTACGCGCTGCCCGGCCAGACGCTGGACGACCTGGGGCGCGAGCTGGACGCGGCGCTGAGTTTCAAGCCGCCGCATCTGTCCATCTACCACCTGACCATCGAGCCCAACACGGTGTTCGCGACGCGCACGCCGGCGGGCCTGCCCGACTCCGATGTGGCCAGCGACATGCTGGACCTGATCACCGCGCGCACCGGTGCCAATGGCTTGACGCGTTATGAGGTCTCAGCCTACGCCCGCGAAGGCCACCGCTGCACGCACAACCTGAACTACTGGCAGTTCGGCGACTACCTCGGCATCGGCGCCGGCGCGCACAGCAAGCTGAGCTTCCCGAACCGGGTACTGCGTCAGGTGCGCTGGCGCGAACCGGCGGCCTTCATGGCGCAGGAAGTCAAGGTCAGCAATGAGCATGAGGTCACGCGCAAGGACCTGCCCTTCGAGTTCATGCTGAACGCGCTGCGGCTGAAGGACGGCGTCACGATGACGCAGTTCCTGGAACGCACCGGCCTGCCGGTGTCGTCCATCTCGGCAGGCCTGCAGACGGCGCGTGGCCGCGGCCTGTTGACGGCTGACCCGGCGCGCATTCAGCCGACCGAACGCGGCTTCGACTTTCTCAGCGACCTGCAGCAGCTGTTTCTTTGAAGCCGTGAAGGACCGGCTCGGGGCACCGCTGCCCTGACGTCACTCCGGCGCCGGGGCTTCGTTCAGGCGCTGGTGCAGCGCCGCAACCTCGGCATGCAGCCAGTCGCAGAAAGCGCGCACGCCCGGGTCGTTGCGCAAGGCCTCGGGGTAGACGACCTGGTAGTCGCGCGTCGCGTCCTCGTCGATGGCCTGGGCCGACACGCGCACGAGGCGCCCGTCCAGCAACGCGTCGGCGGCGAACAGCTCGCGGGTCAACGCAACACCCATGCCTTGCTCGGCCGCCTGGCCGAGCAGCGCCGCGTCGTTGAAGGTGGCGACTGGCGTCGGCACGGTCTCGTGCCCGGCCTGCGCAAACCATTCCTGCCACAAGTCGGCGTCGCCCAGCAGCGGCTGCTGCGCGAGCAGGCTGGGCGAAGCGCCCGCCAGGCGCTGCGCCAGCACCGGTGCCGCGACGACGATGTGGGGCGAGTGAAAGAGCGGCTCCGACGCCAGCCCGGGCCAGGGCCCGCGGCCGATGCGCAGGCCGACGTGAAAGCCCTCGCGTTCCAGGTCCACCACCTGCTGCGACGAGTGCAGGTCCAGCGTGATGCAGGGCTGCAGCGCCTGCCAGCGCGGCAGGCGGGGCATCAGCCAGCGCTGCGCGAACGAGGGCAGGGCGGTCACGCGCAAGGTCTGCGCCGCATTGCCATGCGCCTGTGCCGCGGCCAGCAGGCCGGCCTGCAGCTCCGCGAAGACCTTGCTGACGGCGCGCTGCAGCGCCCGTCCGGCCGGGTTCAGCACGAGGCGCCGGCCTTGACGTGTGAACAGCTCGAAGCCCATCTGGGTCTCCAGGCCGCGGATCTGCTGACTGACGGCGCTGTGCGTCAGGTGCAGGCTTTCGGCGGCGGCGCGCAGGTTTTCGCTCTGGGCGGCGGCACGGAAGGCGGCGAGGTAGTGCAACGGAAAACGATCGAGCGACGTCATGCTGGTAAGCCAATCAAACCAATCAGTGCAGAAATCAGCGCTTTTATGGCGACAACTGGATGGCTAGCATAACCAGCACTTGAAGGAGTCGCCATGAAATCGCTACCTCGCTGGATTGCCCACCTGACCCTCACGCCGCTGGCCGTGCTGACGCTGCAGGGCATTGCGCTGCCGGCTCAGGCCTTCACGGACGCGAACGCTGAAATGAAGGAACGCGCCGCCGATGCGCGTGTGGTGGTGGTGGCCAAAGCCGCGCCGGCCAAGCCGAAGCAGGTCGCCTGGGTGCCGCCCACACCCAAGGCGCTGGACGGGTTCAAGCCGGTACTGCCGCCTGAGCCCGCGCACGCGGCCGGGGGCACGCAGACGCTGGCCAAGGCTGACACGCCTGCTCGTGTGAAGCGTTGAGGCGCTGACTTGAAGGCGGTGTCCGCCGCGCCGGGTCAGACCCGGTTCAGCGAGATGCCCGAGGTCGCGCGCAATCGCTCCAGCACCTTGGTGGCGATCTGGCTCAGCGGCAGCACCTCGTCCGCCGCGCCGGCCGCGATGGCTTCGCGCGGCATGCCGAAGACGACGCAGCTGGCCTCGTCCTGGCAGTAGTTGTAGGCGCCGGCGTCCTTCATGACCTTCATGGCGCGCGCGCCGTCGGCGCCCATGCCGGTCAGCATGATGCCGATGGCGTTCGGGCCGACGACCTTGGCGGCCGACAGGAACAGCGCCTCGACCGAGGGCTTGTGCCGGTTGATGGGCTCGCCGTCCTGCACGCGGGCGATGTAGTTGGCGCCGCTGCGCTCGATGCTCAGGTGCATGCCGCCGGGCGCGATATAGCCATGCCCAGGCAGGATGCGCTCGCCGTCCTGAGCCTCCTTGACGCGGATCTTGCACAGGCCGTCCAGGCGCGTCGCATAGCTCTTCGTGAAGCCGGGCGGCATGTGCTGGGTGATGACGACGGCCGGGCTGTCGGCGGGCAGGTTGATCAGCACGTCCTTGGTCGCCTCGGTGCCGCCGGTGGAGGCGCCGATGAAGATGATCTTTTCGGTGGAGGCCCTGCCCAGGCTGGCCATCGTCACGGCCTTCACCGGCGCGGCGGCCGCCGCACCCGGCGGCGGGGGCGCCGGTGCGCGGCGGATATGGGCCTTGGAGGCGATGCGGATCTTGTCGGTGATGTCCTGCGCGAGCTGGCGGATGCCGTCGGCCACGCCGATCTTGGGCTTGGCGACGAAGTCGATCGCCCCCAGCTCCAGCGCCTTCAGCGTCACTTCGGCACCGCGCTCGGTCAGCGTGGACACCATCACGACCGGCATCGGCCGCAGCCGCATCAGGCGCGACAGGAAGTCCAGGCCGTCCATGCGCGGCATCTCGACGTCCAGCGTGATGACGTCGGGATTGAGGTTGCGGATCATCTCGCGCGCGACGAGCGGGTCGGCCGCCGCGCCGATGCATTCCATGTCCTGCTGGCGGTTGATGATCTCGGTGAGGATGGAGCGCACCAGCGCCGAATCATCCACCACCACCACCTTGGTCTTGGCCATCGTTGGCCTCCTCAGAACAAATCGATGGAGCCGCCGCTGCTGGCGACCGGCTGCACCTTCTGGATCGCGGCGCGGTCCTGCTGGACCAGCGCGTCGGTGTTGGTCGGCGCCAGGCGCTTGACCATGGCCTTGCCGCTCGCGGGCAGGAAGCAGACCTTGCGGGGATACACGTCCATCACGTCCTTGGACATGATGGGAATGCGCTCAAGCTTCAGGAAGTCGATGACGAAGTTGGTGTTGCGCTCGCCGACATTGAGCGAGTTCATGCCCGAGATGACGGCGCCACCGCCGAAGATCTTGGCTTCCATGCGGCTCTTGCTGGCGCCGCGCTTCATCATCTCGTTGATCAGCAGCTCCATCGCGTATGAGCCGTAGCGGCCCGAGTCGCCATTGCCCTCGGGCAGCATGAAGTGGTTCATGCCGCCAACCTTGGCGACGCGGTCCCACAGGCAGGCGGCGATGCAGGAACCCAGCGTCGTCATGACGAGCAGGTCTTCCTGGTCGACGAAGTACTCGCCCGGCAGGATCTTGACGGCCGCGTTCTTGAAGTGGGCGTCGTAGAAGAAGAATGAGGCCTCGCCCTGCTTGCGCGGCTGGGCCTTGAGCTGGTTGACCTTGGCGACCGCGGCCGGGTTGCCCAGGCCGATGCCGGAGGTCGAAGCGAGGGGTGTGCTCATGCTCAGACTCGCTCGTAGATGGTTTTGCCGCGCAGCTTGAACAGGTCGCGCGATTCGGTGAAGTTCTCGGAGTGCCCGACGAAGAGCAGGCCGCCCGGGCGCATGACGCGGTGGATGCGCTCCAGTACTTTGCGCTGCGTGGCCGCGTCGAAATAGATCATGACGTTGCGGCAGAACACCATGTGGAAGGCGTCGCCGAGTTGCCACTGCGCGTCCATCAGGTTCAGCGCACGGAACTCCACCCAGCGTTGCAGCTCGGGCTTGACGCGGATCTTGCCGGAGTTGGCGCCGGTGCCGCGCATGAAGAAGTTCTTCAGCCGCGTGGCATCCAGGCCGCGCGCGTCGGCGTTGTAGACGCCGCGCTTGGCCGTGGCCAGCACGTTGGTGTCGATGTCGCTGGACACGAGCTGGACCGAGGCGCTCGGCCCCAGGGCTTCGCTGCAGGTCATCAGGATCGAATAGGGCTCCTCACCCGTGGATGCGGCGCAGCACCAGATGCGCACCGGCTTGCCCACGAAAGGCTTGAGGTCGTCCTTCAGTGCGTGGAAGTGATGCTCCTCGCGGAAGAAGGAGGTCAGGTTGGTCGTCAGGCAGTTGACGAATTCCTGCCACTCGGAAGCACCCGACGGGCCGGTCGACGACTCCAGCCACTGCAGATAGCTCCCGAAGCTCTTGTGCCCGGTCTCGCGCAAACGGCGCGACAACCGGCTGTAGACCATCGCATGCTTGCCGTCGTGCAGGCTGATGCCGGCGTGCTTGTAGATGAGCTCGCGCACGCGGTCGAAGTCGGCCTTGCTGAAGCTGAATTCGTGATCGAGTGAATCTGTGCCGAGGTCGGGTGCGGGCATGTCGAGATCAGATTTGTTGGTGCTCGCAGCAGTCCTGGCGTTGGCTCGCCGATTCTGCACCGCAGGGCCTTTGTACGGCCCTGGTGCGAGCCAGCATAGTGCAAACAGGCTCCAGGAACGTGCCTGTTTCACGACCTGGTCCCGGGAGGGCCGCTGCTAGACTGCCCCGAAACCACAATCCCTCCATCCGCGCCCACGCCCTCATCCTTTGGAACATCGTCTGCCCGCCCCCTCCTTGATCGACGCCCAGGCGCTCGATCTGGACCAGGCCCTGCAATTGCTGCAGCAGGCCGGGGCGCTCCTTCCAGACGAGGCGCCGCACAGCGCCTCCTGGCTGCAGGCCGTGCTGGATGCGCTGTGCGACCTCTCCAGCAAGGATGCGCTGACCGGTCTCGTCAATCGCCGCAGCTTCGAGATGGCGCTGGCGCGTGAGGTCGATCGCGTCGCCCGTTCCGGCGAGGGCGCGCTGCTGCTGATGCTCGACATCGATCACTTCAAGGCCGTCAACGATACCCATGGCCATGGCGCGGGCGACCAGGTCATCCGGGCCGTCGCCCGAGCCGTCGAGCAGACCGTGCGGCCGATGGACCTCGTCGCCCGTGTCGGCGGCGAGGAGTTCGCCATCATCCTGCCCAACTGCGCCTCGCACGTGGGCCTGGCCGTGGCCGAGCGTGTGCGCGAGCGCGTGTCCGAGCTCAGCATCGAGATCGGCCCGGGCCAGATGCTCAACGTCACGATCAGTCTGGGCGGCGCCTTCGCGCCGCAGTGGGTGCGCTCGTCGCCGCTGCTGTGGATGGAGCGTGCCGACCGCCAGCTCTACCGCGCCAAGGCCGAAGGCCGCAACCGCGCCTGCCTCGAACCCCAGATCGATTCCCTGGTCAGCGCCGAAGAAAAGGGCATGTTGTTCGCCACTCTGAATCTCGAAACGCAACAGGACACGCCATGAGACCTGCACGGCCGTCCGAAAGGGCTCGCACCTTAGTGCGCAGCACGAAGGTTTCTCAATGACCACGACCTCCGATCCTGCTGCCACTGCCACGTCGCCGCCGCGCCCCGGGCGTGCCGGCGCCCGCACGCTTGCCGTCACCAGCGGCAAGGGCGGCGTCGGCAAGACCTTCGTCACCGCCAACCTCGCCGCGGCACTGGCAGCGCGCGGCCAGAAGGTGCTGGTGCTGGATGCCGACCTCGGCCTCGCCAACCTCGACGTGGTGCTGAACCTGCACCCCAAGCTGACGCTGCACGACGTCTTCACCGAAAAGGCCACGCTGGAACAGGCCATCCTGCCCGCGCCCGGTGGCTTTTCCGTGTTGCTGGCCGGCTCGGGCATGGTCGAGTATTCGCGCCTGACGCCCGAGGTGCGCGACAAGCTGCTGCACATCATCGAGCTCGTCAAACCGCGCTTCGACTGGGTGCTGCTGGACACCGGTGCCGGCATCTCCGATGTCGTGCTCTATGCCATCTCGCTGGCCACCGACGTGCTCGTCGTCGCCACTCCCGAGCCGACCTCGCTGACCGACGCCTACGCCACCATCAAGGTGCTGGCGACCCAGCAGGAGCGCCGCCAGGTGGGCCTGGTCGTCAACCAGGCCAACCGCGTCGGCGAGGGCAAGCTGATCTGCGGCCAGCTGCAGCAGGTGCTGCAGCGTTTTGTCGGCCCGCAACCCGGGCAGACCTTCCGGCTGGAACTCTTCGCCGAGATCAAGGCCGACCCGGCCGTCAAGCAGGCCGTGCTGAAGCGCCAGTTGATGCTGGAGCACTACCCTGGCTGCGACGCGGCCCAGGCCATCAAGGCGCTGGCCTCCAAGCTCCTTGGTTGAACTGGAGCCCCTCGCCCAGTCTCGCCGCGCTGAACGCGGGCGTTCCTGGTCGGTCCCCCTGGGGGACGGCGATGCATGCGGCGTTAAGCCGCATGCACATCGCCCGCGGCCCGGCTTGGGAGCGGCCCGGCGCTTGGTCCGCGACTGCTTTGCGCGTTGGGGGCGCCTATGGACTTGAACGCAAGCACCGCCTTCGAGTGGATCGGCGGCGAGGCGCGCGTGCGCGAACTCGTCGACCGCTTCTACGACCTGATGGACCTTGAGCCCGCCTACGCTCAATTGCGCGCGGTGCATGGCGACTCGCTCGATGCTGCGCGTGACAAGCTGTTCTGGTTCCTGAGCGGCTGGCTGGGCGGGCCCGACCACTACATCAGCCGCTTCGGCCACCCGCGGCTGCGCGCGCGGCACATGCCGTTTCGCATCGGCATCGCCGAGCGCGATCAGTGGCTGGCCTGCATGGGCCAGGCCATGCAGGAAACCGGGGTGGACCCGGCCCTGCAGGCCCGTCTGGCCGAGTCCTTCGCGGGCACGGCCGACTGGATGCGCAACGTCGGCGCCTGAGCCGGCGCCGCACAGCCGTCAGGTCATTCGAGCCTGAACGCGAAGTCCTGCTGGAACGACGCGTCGCCCTGGCACTGGTAGCCGCCCAGCGCGGACTCCACCGAGCGCTGCAATGCCCGCTTGGACTTGCCGTCCAGCGCGCCCTGGAGCACGCTGAACTCGGTACCGACCACACGGCCGCCGCGCACCGTGGCGACAACGTGCAGCACCGCCTCGCCAGCCCAGTTCAGCACGGGCACCTCGGGCCTGGGCATCACCGAGCAAACGGCGCCTGGCGTCAGGACCTGGGGTTTGACGACGGTGGGCGGTTGTGTGACGGCGGGCCCGGCGGGAATCGGCCGGTCCGTCGGCGGCGTGGCCTTGGCGGTGGGGTCGAAGACGGTCGGCTCCGGCGTGATGGTCGGTTCGTTGGGAATGGGAATCGGCGGCATCGGCACATTGACGATGACCGGCGCGTCGACCTTCCGCTTGGGCTCGTCCGGCGGCGGCGGTTTCGGTGTTTCGCGCACGTCCACGACCTTGATGGGGCCTGGCGGCTTGGCTGTCGGCTTGACGATGAACGCCATGCTCAGCGCCGTGATCGCGACTGCATGGACCGCAACAACAAGGCCGATGCCCATGTAACGGGCGGGCGCGGGTGAGTGGCGGGACAGTTCCATGGGCTCTTCTCCTCGGGCGGGTGGAAAACCGGGCGTCGCGCGCAAGCTGCGCTTTGAACCCAGGCTAACCCGGCCGGTGGAAGCCGGTCAACCGGGGCGTCAGCATGTGTCAGCCGCGCGACGGCGGCCATGCGTCAGCGCCTCGTCAGGGCGTGCCGCTGAGCAGCACCATCAACGCGCCGGCGCCGCCATCGCTGGCACGGGCCTGCACGAAGGCCAGCACCTCGGTCTTCTGCACCAACCAGCGCCGCACGCGGCCTTTGAGCACCGGCTCGCGGCCCGGCGAGCCGTGGCCCTTGCCGTGCACGACGCGCACGCAGCGCAGGCCACGGCGCGCGCTGTCGTGGATGAACTGGCCCAGCGCCTCGCGCGCGGCGTCGCGGCGCAGGCCGTGCAGGTCGAGCTGGGCCTGCAGTGCCCAGTGGCCGCGGCGCAGCTTGCGCACGACTTCGACGGCAATGCCTTCGCGGCGGAAGGACAGGGTCTCGTCGGTGTCCAGCAGCGTGTCCACGTCGATGTCGTCGGACAGTGCCTGCAGCAGCACGGCGCGCTCGTCGGCCTCGCGCTGGCGGGGTTCGGGCGCCGGCCGCTCAAGGTCGTGCAGCACGAGGTCGATACGGCGCAGCGGGGTGACGGGGCCGACCGTCAACTCGAAGACGCGCCGCTCCTGCTCCGCCAGGCGCAATGCTGCCGCGACACGCTCGCGTTCGATCTCGGCCGCCAGCCGCGCCGCGGCCAACTCGCGAGCCAACGGCTTCAAGTCGGCCAGGCTGCGCACGACGGGCTTGCTCACAGCAGCCCCCGTTCGGCGAAGGACACGACCTCGTTCGTACCGACGACGAGATGGTCGACGACGCGCACGTCCACCAAGGCCAGTGCCTGGCTGAGCTGGCGGGTCAGCAGTTCGTCGGCCCGAGAGGGCTCGGCGTGGCCGCTCGGGTGGTTGTGCGCCAGGATGGCCGCGCCGGCGCCCAGCGCGAGCGCGCGCTTGACGACTTCGCGCGGATGCACCGTCGTCGATGCGAGCGTGCCCTGGAACAGCGTCTCCATCGCGATCAGCTTCAACTGGGCATCGAGGAAGAGCACGGCGAAGACTTCGTGGCCCAGG
>JAEKLF010000165.1 GCA_019509985.1 Burkholderiales bacterium
CGCGCTCGGTGACCAACACCTCGCCGCGGCTGTCGCTGGAATACAAGGCCAGCAACGCGGTCAAGCTCTACACGACCGCATCGCGCGGTTTCAAGAGCGGCGGCTACAACATCCGCGCCAACACGACGGCCTTCCCGTCTTCGAGCAAGCCCTTCGGCGACGAGAAGCTCGATTCGCTGGAACTCGGCGCGAAGATGGTGCTGGACGAGGGCCGGCTGGAGCTGAACACCGCTGTCTTCCACAACAAGTACAAGAACGTGCAGCTGTCGGTGTTCACGAGCTACACCCAGTCCAATGGCCAGCCGGGCTTCTTCGGCGACTTCACCAACGCCGGCAAGGCGACGGTGCAGGGCGCCGAGGTCGAGTTCCTGTGGATGCCGACGACCGCCTGGCGCTTGAGTGGCAACCTGGCCGGCATCCACGCCAAGTACGACGAGTACATCGACCGCGGCGTCAACGTGGCCGACCAGAAGAAGTTCTCCAACACGCCCAAGTTCCAGGCGACGGTCAACGTTGAGAACAACCTGCCGCTGGCCATCGGCACGCTGCGCTCGCGGCTGACTCTGACCCACCGCACCAAGGTCTACCCGACCACCGACCTGGCCGAATCCCTGTCCCAGGACGCCTACACGCTCGTCAACGCCGGCCTGATCTGGGAGAAGGACGCCAAGCTGAGCTTCTTCCTGCAGGGCAGCAACCTGACGAACAAGGCCTACAAGACCGACGGCTACAACATCGCCGCCCTGGGCGTGCTGGACGCCTACTACGGCCCGCCGCGCACGCTCACGATCGGCGGGACCTTGAAGTTCTAAAGGTGAGACTGAGCGGTTTCGGCCTCGCCGAGCGGGCAGGGCCGGCGCGGTACATTGCGCCGGTCATGCCGTTGTCCAAATCCCAGACACCCGCGCAGCACGACATTCCGCAGGATGTCGACGGCCTGCTGCGCCTGGCCGCGCAGTCCATGTTCGACGTGCTGGCCCGGTCGACCGAAGGGATGATGGTCATCGACCGCGACCACCGCGTCGTCTGGATCAGCGAGGGCTACAAGCGCTTCCTGCCGGCGCTGGGGTTTGCCGACGAGCACGAGTTCGTCGGCCGCCCGGTCGAGGACGTGGTGCCCAACACGCAGATGCTGCAGGTACTGCAGACCGGCAAACCCGTGCTGGTCGACCTGCTGACGAACAAGGCCGGCACCTTCCTCGTCAGCCGCCTGCCGCTGCGCAACGACGCGGGCGACGTCATCGGCGCGCTGGGCCTGGTCCTGCTGGACCACCCCGAGACGACGATGCAGCCGCTGATCACCAAGTTCGCGCGGCTGCAGCAGGAGCTGGAGGACACGCGCCGCCAGCTCGCCGCGCAGCGCCGGCCCAAGTACACGATCGCCAGCTTCATCGGCGCCAGCCCGGCGGCGCTGGAAGTGAAGCGCCAGGCCCGCCGCGTGGCTCAGACCGACTCCACCGTGCTGCTGCTCGGCGAGACCGGCACCGGCAAGGAGCTGATGGCCCACGCCATCCACTCGGCGTCGCGGCGCGCGCACCGGCCGCTGGTCAGCGTCAACATCGCCGCCGTGCCGGAGACGCTGCTGGAAGCCGAGTTCTTCGGCGTCGCGCCGGGCGCCTACACCGGCGCCGACCGCAAGGGCCGCGACGGCAAGTTCAAGCTGGCCGACGGCGGCACGCTGTTCCTGGACGAGATCGGCGACATGCCGCTGGCGCTGCAATCCAAGCTGCTGCGTGTCTTGCAGGAGCAGGAGGTGGAGCCGCTGGGATCCAACACCGTGCTGCGGGTGGACGTGCGCGTCATCGCGGCCACCAGCCGCGACCTCGCCGCCATGGTCGCCGCCGGCCAGTTCCGTGCCGACCTGTACTACCGCCTCAATGTGCTGCCCATCCGCGTGCCGGCCTTGCGCGAACGGCTGGACGACATCGAGGCGCTGGCCGAGGCGCTGGGCGAAGACATCGCCCGGCGCAGCGGCATGCCGCAGAAGCTGCTCAGCCCAGACGCCATCGAATGGCTGATGCAGCAGACTTGGCCGGGCAACATCCGCGAACTGCGCAACACGCTGGAGCAGGTCAGCCTGATGAGCGACGACATGCAGCTGACGGCGGCGAGTTTCCAGGGTGGGGGTGCGCTGCCAGGGGCAGCGCCAGCGCCGGCCGTTGCGGCAACGCCGGCGCCCGCCGTGACGACTGCGCAGGCCGTTGCGCCACTGCCCGAACTCATCGAGGCGCTGGAGCGCGACGCCATCGCCCGTGCGCTGCAGGCCACGGGCGGCAATCGCATGGCGGCGGCAAGGCTGCTGCAGATCTCGCGGGCGTCGCTGTATGAGCGGCTGGCACGCTGGCCGGATCTGGAGGTCCAGCTTTCAAACACCGCCTGAATTTCAGACACTGGACACGTCCCTTCGACCCCGAAACCAAGGGGCAACCCGGACGAAAAACCGGTCCGGCGACCCTTCCCCGCCGGGCACGGCCCTTGCAAAAAGGGAAGACACCGTCTGCCGACAGAGCAGAACTGAACTTCAGGAGACAAGCCCCATGCGCCTCACCACGCGCCGCTTTGCCCTCGCCGCAGCCACCCTCGCGGTCGTCCTGCCTGGCCTCACCCTGGCCGCCGGCAACGAAATCCGCATCGCCCATGTCTACAGCAAGACCGGCCCGCTGGAGGCCTACGGCAAGCAGACCGCGATCGGCTTCATGATGGGCCTGGACTACGCCACCGGCGGCACGATGACCGTGGCGGGCAAGAAGCTCGTCGTCATCGAGAAGGACGACCAGGGCAAGCCCGACGTGGGCAAGAGCCTGCTGGCCGCCGCCTATGGCGACGACAAGGCGGACATCGCCGTCGGGCCCACGTCGTCGGGCGTGGCGCTGGCGATGCTGCCTGTGGCCGAGGAGTACAAGAAGATCCTGCTGGTGGAGCCGGCCGTGGCGGACTCGATCACCGGCGAGAAGTGGAACAAGTACATCTTCCGCACCGGCCGCAACTCGTCGCAGGACGCCATCGGCAACGCCGTGGCCGCCGACGTGGCCGGCCTGAACATCGGTGTCTTGGCCCAGGACTACGCCTTCGGCCGCGACGGCGTGAAGGCGTTCAAGGAGTCGCTGAAGAAGTCCAAGATCGTCCACGAGGAATACCTGCCCACGGCGACGACGGACTTCACCGCCGGCATCCAGCGCCTGGTGGACGCGCTGAAGGACAAGCCC
>JAEKLF010000353.1 GCA_019509985.1 Burkholderiales bacterium
CGCGCTGGCCGCCTTCGTGCGCGCCAGCGGCATCACCGTGCTCATCTTGGTGGCCGCAGTCTTGCGCGCTTACGCACAAACGCTGGTCAGCGCGATGCCCCGCCTGCGCTACTTGATCACCGGCGGGGACGTCGCCGACCCCGCGACGCTGGCCAGGCTGCTGAGCCTGAATCCGCCAGAGCATCTGCTGCAGACTTATGGCCCCACGGAGACCACCCAGTTCGTGACTGCGATGGTGTTGCGCGAGTCGCCTGCCGACGGTGCACGCATCCCCATCGGGCGTCCGCTGCGCAACAGCCGCATCCATATCCTTGATGACCGCGGCAGGCCCACCCCGGTCGGTGTGGCCGGCGAGCTGCACATCGCCGGCGCCGGTCTGGCGCAGGGCTATCTCGACCAGCCCGAGCTCACCGCCGAGCGCTTCGTGCCCGACCCCTTCGGCGCGCCGGGCAGCCGCATGTACCGCAGCGGCGACCTCGCGCGCTGGCAGGCCGACGGCTCGCTGGACTTCCTCGGTCGCAACGACCAGCAGGTCAAGATCCGGGGTTTCCGCATCGAGCTCGGCGAGATCGAGGCCGCCCTGCAGGCCTGCCCCGGCGTGCGCGAGGCCGTCGTGCTGGCACGCCAGGACGGCGAGCACCAGCGCCTGGTGGCCTACCTCGTGGCCGACGGCTCTGCTCCTGGATCGCTGTCTTCCGAATCACTCTCGCCCGAGGCGCTGCGCACGCAGCTGTCCACCCGGCTGCCCGAGTACATGCTGCCCGCCGGCTATGTGCGGCTGCCCGCCCTGCCGCTGACCCCCAACGGCAAGCTCGACCGCCAGGCCCTGCCCGAGCCCGATGCCTCGGCGCTGGGCTCGCGCGCCTACGAGCCCCCGCAAGGCCCGGTCGAGGAGACCCTGGCCGCGCTGTGGGGCGATCTGCTGGGCCTGGCCCAGGTCGGCCGCCACGACGACTTCTTCGCCCTCGGCGGGCATTCGCTGCTGGCCGTGCGCCTGATCGAGCGCATGCGCGAGCTGGGCTGGGCGCTGGAGGTGCGCGCCCTGTTCGCC
>JAEKLF010000352.1 GCA_019509985.1 Burkholderiales bacterium
CGCCCAGGGCGACGAGGTGATGCGCGAGCTGGTTGGCACGCGCGTTGAGCGCGGCGTAGCTCAGCTGCTCGTGCTCGAAGACCAGCGCGGTGGCCTCGGGGCGCAGGCGGGCCTGCTGCTCGAAGAGCTGGTGGATGCAGAGTTCGGAGGCGAAGGCGGCCTCGGTGGCGTTGAAGGCCAGCAGCTGGGCTTGCTCGCTCTCGGGCAACAGCGGCAGCCGCAGCACGCAGGCCGAGTCGTCCTCGACCATGCCCTGCAGCAGCGTGACGAACTGGGCCGCATTGTGCTCGATGCCGGCGTGCTCGAACAGCGCGCAGGCGTACTGGAACGAGCCGGCGATGCGCTCGCCCTGCTCGTGCAGTGACAAGTCCAGGTCGAACTTGGCGCTGGCGGCGGCGCCGATGGGAGCCGGCAGCAATTGCAGGCCCGGCAGCGCGAGCTCGCCCTCGGGGGCGTTCTGCCAGCTCAGCATGACCTGCAGCAACGGATGGTGGGCCAGGCTGCGCGGCGGGTTCAGCGCCTCGATGATCTGCTCGAAGGGCAGGTCCTGGTGGTCCTGGGCGGCCAGCGCAGTGGCGCGCACCTGGGCCAGCAGCTGAGCGACGCTGGGGCGTGCGGACAAGTCGATGCGCAGCGCCTGGGTGTTGACGAAGAAGCCGATTAACGGCTCGAGTTCGGTGCGATGGCGGTTGGCCGTGGGCGAGCCGATGACCACCTCGGACTGACCGGTCAGGCGCGCCAGCAGCGTGGCCCAGGCGGCCAGCAGCGTCATGAACAGCGTGCAGCCGTGGCGCTGGGCGAGCGCCTTGAGCTGGGCGCTGAGGGCGGGCGAGAGGGCGAAGTCCAGCGTGGCACCGGCATGGTCCTGCACGGGAGGACGCGGCCGGTCAGTGGGCAGCTCCAGCAGGGCCGGGGCGCCATGCAGGTGGGCGCGCCAGAACTCGAGCTGGCGCTGCAGCAAGGCGCCGGAGATCCAGCGGTGCTGCCAGGCGGCGAAGTCGGCGTACTGGATGGGCAGGGCCGGCAGCGGGTCGGGCAGGCCAGT
>JAEKLF010000074.1 GCA_019509985.1 Burkholderiales bacterium
TTGCCGGTCAGATCAAAGGCATGGCTCGAGACCGAGACCAAAGACGCCGAGGCGGCCAAGGCGAGCGCCAAGGTACGGACGGTATTGCTGGATTGCATGATTTGCCCCTTTATTTGTCGATTGGACCTTCGGAGTCGGGTCCTGGCGACTGAATCGAACCTCACGCAGCGAGGTTCACGCAGCATTCATGCCACACGGTTAAGTGTTTGATTTGCAAAGAAACCGCTTGAAACAGTGTGAGTATGTGTAAAGAATCTCGACTGTGAAAGTGGCGCGAGGGGCCTCTGGATGAAGTTTGGACCCCTTGCACAGCGCGAAATTGCAATGCGCTTTGCGTACCGGCACGGCTCGTCATCGTTCGGTCAGCGAAGTAGCCATTCATGGGGAACTCCAACGTGACTCCAGTCCTGCGTCGTTGCGTTATCGGCGGTGTTCTCCTGCTCATCTCGGCTTCAGCTTTGTTCTTTTTCCTGCGCGGGAAAGAGTCGCCCGAGGCCAAGCCCCAATCGGCCGAAGCCCGATTCCTGTTGGGCAGCGCCTTGTTCGAGGCGGGCGACGGCGCGTCGGCTGAAGTCGAGCTGCGCAAGGCCATCGAGTTCGGGTATTCGGACGAGAGCGCAGTGCCCCTTCTGGCCCGGACGCTGCTCGCAAGCGGCCAGGCCAGCAAGCTGGTGATCGAATTTGGCAATTTCGGCCTCAAGGAGCCGGGCGCCATCGCCGACCTTCAGTCGTCGCTTGCGCTGGCCTACGCTGAGCAGAACGCCACCGATTTGGCGGAGGCCGCATTGGCCCGCGCGCTCGATGCGGCGCCGTCGAGCGCGCGGGCCAGGGTCGTCAAGGCCTCCTTCATTGCCGAACACCGGGATGTCGACGGTGCACTGGCATTGCTTGATGAAGTGTTGCGCGGCGAGCCGGACAGTTACGAGGCTTGGCAGTTGAAAGGCGACCTGCTCTTCATGGCTCGGCACGATTCTGAGCCTGCCATCGAGGCTCAGCGCCAAGCCCTGAAGATTCGACAGGATCTGATCGGCGCGCGCGCCAGCATCATTTCGATCTATCTCGCCAGCTCGGATCAGACTGCTGCGCAGAAGGAACTCGACGAACTCAGGCGGGTCGCCCCCAAGCATCCGCGCACCCTGTATTTCGAGGCGGAATTGGCGTTGCGCAGGGGAGGCCTCAAGACTGCCAAGGAGCTCGCGGAAAAGCTGCGCCGGGGCGCCCCGAACAATGCCCAAGTGCTGCGCCTGGGCGGCAGGGTGGAGTTGCTGACGGGCGGACTGCGAAGCGCTGAGGATCTTTTGAAGAAGGCTTTGAAGGCCGCGCCCGCGGTGGATGACACCCGGCGCCTGCTGGTTCAAACCTACCTGCGCCTGGGCCAGTCTGACCAGGCATTGACCGTGTTGAAGCCGCTGCTGGGCGCGCCGCAACCGGATGCCCGCAACTACGCCCTGGCGGCGCAGGTGTACCTGTACAGCGGTGATGCCAAGGCCGCGGAGAGCTACTTCGCTCAGGCTGCCAAGCTCGATCCGAAAGATATGCGCAGCCGCACCGGGTTGGCCCTGGGCGAACTCGCCAAAGGCCATGCCGACCTGGCCTATGCGCAGCTCAACGAGATCGCCGACGCTGACCCGGACACCCAAGCCGACATGGCTCTGATCAGCATTCACCTGAATCATGGCGATTTCGACGCCGCGCGGAAGGACCTCGATCGCTATGAGCGCAAGGTGCCCAAAAGTGCGATGGTCGAGAATCTGCGCGGCCTGATCGCACTGGCTAAAAAGGACATTCAGGCTGGGCGCCGGCACTTCGAGCTGGCGGTGGAGCGTGACCACCTCTACTTCCCTGCGACGGTCGGCTTGGCGGAGATGGACATGGCTCAGGGAATGGCCGGCCAGGCACAGAAGCGTTTCGAGGACGTGCTCAGGCGCGATCCTGGCAACGTGCAGGCCAGTCTTGCCATCGCAGGACTGCGCGCCCAGGCTGGCGCCGGCAAGCAGGAAGTCCTGGCCTTGATGACGAAGGCCGTTGCGCAAGCTCCCACAGATGTCAAGGCTCGCGTCGCCTTGATCGACGCGCAACTGGCCGGGGGCGAAGCCCAGGCGGCGCTACTCACGGCGCAGGGCGGTATTGCCGCCGTGCCGGATAACGCCGAACTGACTTCGGCACTGGCGCGTGCCCAACTTGCCACGGGCGACGGGTTCCAGGCCATTGCTACGCTGAAACGGCTCGCCGAGATGCAACCGCAGGCGACGGCGGCGCATCTGCAACTGGCCGGGGCCTACGTCGACAGCCGGGACTGGACTTCGGCGCGCAAGAGTTTCCAGCGGGCCGTGGTCCTGAGTCCCGATAACCTGTCGGCCAGGCGCGGCCTGATGATGGTTGAGATGTCGAGCGGGCATCCGACGGCGGCCATGACAATGGCGCGCGCGCTCCAGGCTGAGCGCGGGCATGAGGCGCTCGGCCTGCTCTACGTCGGGGACGTCGAGTCCGCTCAAAGGAATTGGGCAGCGGCGACGGCCGCGTATCGCGACAGCCTGAAGCTCGCCGACACGGCGGAAACGGCAATCAAGCTGCATGGATCGTTGCTGGCGGTTAGCCAGACGGCCGAAGCCGAGAGGTTCTCCTCGGAATGGCGCAAGCGGCATCCCGACGATTCGGCCTTGACGGCGGTGTTGGGCGATCAGGCCCTGGCACGTCGGGATTTCGCCGCCGCCGAAACCTACTACTCAGCGGTCATCGGCCTGCAGCCGAACAGTGCCGGCGTGTTGAACAACCTGGCCGTGGCAATGATCAGGCAGCACAAGCCCGACGCGCTCGCCTATGCCCAGAAGGCCTATGCCCTGGAGCCCCGGCATCCGGCCATCATGGACACCTTGGCCACTGCGCTGGCGGACGCGAACCAGTTGGAGCAGGCGATCGCGCTTCAGAAGCGCGCGATGGACGTGGCGCCCGAGCTGCCCAGACTGCGCCTCAACCTTGCCACGCTTTACATCCGGGCCGGACAGAAGGTGCAGGCAAAGGCCGAACTCCAGAAGCTGGCTCGCCTGGGTGACAAGTACGCGGAGCAGGGCGAAGTCAGCAAGCTGCTCGCAACCCTGTGAGGGACAGCCGCAGCCCTGCGGGTATTCAGCGGGCTGGCACCGCATGGACGGTTCTGCGCATGGCTCGCGCCCGCCGACGGTAGGACGTTTTGCTCAATCCTGTGGTGAATTGATCGATTTTTGATCGAATCTACCAATTCGACGACGGACCCGATTATTTATGATCCACCGGTGGTGGTCATGACAAGAAATATGTTGGGGCGAAAACGCGCCCTGCTGCTCGCACTGGCCGGCCTGATGCTGGCTGGCGGGGCGGCGTGCGCGCAAACCCAGCCCTCGACGCCTCAGACCTTGCGGGCAGGGCCAGCGCCGGCTGCAGCGGGTGTCGCCATCCGCCTCTACGTGCCCTTCGGTGCTGGCGGCGAGGCCGATGGCTCGGCGCGCAATTTCCTGCGCAGTGCCGAGCGCTTCAACGGCGGCCAGGGTTTCGAGATCATCCACCTGACGGCTGAGTCCGGCGGTGCCGCCAGCCGCGCCGTCAAGGCGGCGCCGCCCGATGGCCGCACGCTGCTGCTGGCCCGCGTGGGCAGCGTCGCCATCCTGCCGGCGCTGTCGCCGCGCACGGCCGTGCCGCCCTGGGACTTCACCGTGCTGGCCGTGCTCGATCAGGCGCCGCTGATCTGCGTCGTTCGCAGCGGTTCGACGATCACGTCAATGCATGAGCTGCTGGCGGCCATCAGTGCCGCGCCGGGCCGGCTGCGCTACAGCACGGCTGGCGCAGGCACCTTGCAGAGCCTGGCCGTGCGCTATCTGCTCGCGCTCAGCGGCTTGCCGGGCGATGCGGCCAAGCCGGTGCACTTCGGCCAGGGCTCACAGGCCACGCAGGCCTTGCTCGACGGCGAGGTGGACTTCAGCTGCAACAACGCGCGCAGCGTCGTACCGCTGCTGCAGTCCGGCGCGCTGCGAGGCCTGATGACGACGGCCCAAGGCCGGCTGAAGGTCCTGCCGCGCCTGCAGAACGCGGCCGAACTGGGCCTGCGCGACATGCAGCAGCTGCAGGGCTGGTCGGCGTTGCTGGGGCCGGCGGGCATGTCGGCCGCGGCCGTCGCCCGCTGGCGCGCCATCCTCGACCAGGTGGCGGACGATCCGGAATGGCTGGCCGGCACCGAGGCCTTGGCCGCCGCGCCGCGCATCCGCGCCATCCGGGATCCGGCGCACTTCCTGCGCCAGCAGGCCGAGTTCTATGAGCGCCTCGTGACGCTGCTTGGAGCCCGGCCATGAAGCGGGGCGAGCAAGGCCGGGTGTGGCCGCTGCTGCTGGACGCGTGCCTCGTGCTGGTGTTGGTGGCCCTGGGCCTGGCCGGCAGCGTGAGTGCCTATCGCGCGCTCGCGCAGAAGGCCGCCGGCCAGGAGCGCGAGCTGCTGAACGCAATGGGGCAGAGCGTTGTCGGCGCCTTCGACTTGCAACTGGTGCGCGCCGTCGAGGCCCTGCAGGTCAGCGGCCAGATGCTGTCGGCCCAGGGCCGGCCCACGCGCGAGCAGTTCGTGCGTTATGGCACCGGCCTGCTGGGTGAATCGTCGGCGCTGACGCTGCTGGAGTGGCAGCCCACCGTGCCCCACGCCGAGCTTGCCGAATTCGAGCGCCGCGCTGCGCTGGAGCAGCCGGGCTATCGCGTCGTGGAGCCGGCGACGGAGTATGAGAGCGATGGCTTCGTGGCCGTGCGCTTGCGCGAGCAGCATTTGCCGGTGCTCTATTCGTGGCCGGAGACCGGCGCCGCGCTGGGCGTGGACATGGCCTTCGACCCGCGCCGCATGCGCTCCAAGCTGCTGGCGCGCGACGCCGGCTCGCCAGTGGCGTCGGAGACCTTCAGCCTGATCCGCCGCGGCCAATCCGGCCCGGCCGCCATTGGCTTCGCCGTGTCGGCGCCGGTCTACCGCACGGCTCGGCCGGTGGGTGTCGACGCGCGCCGGCGCGAGCTGCTCGGCTTCGTCGCCGGCGTCATCGAGCTGCCCGGCTTGATGCGCGAGGCCGCGCTGCGTGCGGATGCGAACGAGCTCGACCTCTTCGTCTTTGACCAGGACGAGGAGCATCGCCTCATCTACTCGTCGGCCGGCAGCGAGCCCTTCCGTTCGGACGGTGGCGACACCGCGCTCAGCGTCGATGTCGGCGGCCGGCCCTGGCAGCTGGTGCTGCGGCCGCGGCCGAGTTTTGTCGGCGCGGGTCATGACGAGGCGCCCCTGATGGCCCTGGCTGCCGGCGCCGTCGCCACGCTGCTGGTCGGCCTGGCCGTCGCGCGCAGCCTCGTCATCCGCCGCCGCCTGGAGCGCGCCGAGTCCGTCCTGGCCGAGGACCGCCAACACCTGACCAATGTGCTGGACGGCACGGCCGCCGGCACCTGGGACTGGCACATCGACAGCGGCCGGCTGGAGATCAACGAGCGCTGGGCGCTGATGCTGGGGCGCACGCGGGCCGAACTGGAGCCCGTCACCGGCACAACGTGGGAGCGCCTGTGCCATGCCGGCGACCTCATCGAAGCCAACGTCGCGATGCGGCGCCACTTCAGCGGCGAAGCAGAGCGCTACACGGCCGAATTCCGCATGCGCCATGCCGATGGCCACTGGGTGTGGGTGCAAAGCAATGGCAGCGTCTTCCAGCGCGACGCCGAGGGAAAGCCGCTGCGCCTGGCCGGCACCCACATGGACATCTCGCCCCGCAAGGCCGACGAGCAGCGCCTGCAGGACGACGCCCGTGCACTGGAGGCCGCCAACCGGCAGCTGCGCGACCTCGCCATCCTCGACGCGCTGACCGGGGCCTTCAACCGGCGTCATTTCAACGACGTCTGCATGGCCGCGCTGGCCGGCGCGCAGCGTGGCCAGGCCGTGGCGCTGTGCATGCTGGACGTCGACCACTTCAAGGCCTACAACGACCATTACGGCCATCAGGCCGGCGACGCCGTGCTGCAGGCGCTGGCACAGACGCTGAAGGATGGCCTCAAGCGCTCGACGGATGCCTTGTTCCGCCTCGGCGGCGAGGAGTTTGGCGTCATCTTCTCCGCCGCGTCGGCCGAGGCGGCGCAGCACTTCGTCGGCCGGCTCAGCGCCGCGCTGCATGCGCTGGCGCTGCCGCATGCGCAGAGTCCGCTGCGCGTCGTGACGGCCAGCTTCGGCCTCGCCTGGTGGGCCGCGCCCACGTCGCAGCTGACGCCCGAAGCCATGTACGCCGCGGCCGACGCGGCCCTGTACGAGGCCAAGCGTGGTGGCCGCGACCGCATCGCCTTCCACTGCTTCGAAGCCGGCCAGGGCGAGGCGGCGCCGCTGGCGACTACGCGCTGAGGCCGGCCCGACCGGCAACAAAGTCACGCTTGGCGGCGTCATGCACCGCCCCCTCCGCCGGATGGCGGATGGTGGCCGTGAAGCACCCATTCTGAAATCCGCAGCGGCTCGGGCGAACCCGCCCATCCCGTCATCAGAACCCCGAGAGGTGCACATGAACTCATCCGTCAAGGGCCTGGCCCGACACCTGGCCGTCCTCGCCATCCCCGCCGCCCTGGCCGCCTGCGGTGGTGGCAGCAACGACACACCCGCCCCGGCGCCCGCACCGGCTCCCGCTCCCGCCCCCGCCCCGACGCTTGCGGTCAAAGGCACGGCCGCCACCGGTGCCGCGATGGCCAATGCCGCGATCAAGGTCAGCTGCGCCACTGGCAACGCCACGGCCACGGCCGGTGCCAATGGCAGCTTCTCCGTCAGCATCACCAACGGCGCGCTGCCCTGCGTGCTGACCGCGACGAGCAGCGACGGCGCGACCGAGCTGCACTCCGTCGCAGCGGGCACTGGCAACGCCGACACGACGGCCAATGTCACGCCGCTGAGCGAGTTGCTCGTGGCCCGCCTGGCCGGCGCCGACCCCAAGGCTTTCGTGACCGCCTTTGGCGCGAGCACGGCCATCAGCACGGCCGACGTGACCGCCGCGCAGACGGCGCTGCTGCAGACCTTGACCGCTGCCGGCCTGGACACATCGAGCGTCGGCGACATCGTCGGCGGCGCGCTGACGGCCGGCAGCGGCGCCGGCTACGACGGCGTGCTGGACAAGCTCAAGACGGCCGTCGCCAACGCCGGCACGACGCTGGCCGAACTGACCGGTGCCATCGCGTCGACGAGCAAGCTTGGCGGCGCGACCGGCAATGCGACCGTCGGCACCGTGCTGGCGCCGGCCGCGACGGACTGCGCCGGCCTGAAGACTGGCACCCTGCGCGTGCTGGACTTCTCGGACGGCTCCAACGGCCTCGTGCAGGTGGATGCGGCCGCGCTGACGGCCACCATCGGCAGTACCAAGTACACGCTGAAGAAGAACGCCGCCTGCGACTACAGCGTCAACGACCCGGCGGGCACGCGCGTGCTGGTGTCGCGCTCGGGCATCGCCGTGCTGCTGCAGGGCAGCGGCGTGAACGGCAACGTCGTCGTCGCGCTGCCGGAGCAGAAGCTCGACGTGGCCGCGCTGGCCGGCAGCTATGTCCGCGTGCAGTACAACCAGGACGCCTTCGATGCGTCGACCGGTGAGTTCGGCGACACCGAGTTCGCGGCCGACGGCCAGAACGGCCTGTCGATGGACTGCCCCAAGGGCTACGGCGCCTGCGTGCAGGATGCTCAGAGCAAGGGCAAGCTGGTGGCCAACAGCAACGGCGGCTTTGACTACATGGAGAACGGGGCGTCGCTGGCGCGCCTTTTCGCCTTCCGCAATTCGAGCGGCCGCATGCTGCTGCTCGGCATGGAGACCGACGGCACCTTCATCGCCCTGGTCGGCAAGGACAAGCTGGCCCTGCCCGCGGTGGACCGCGTGTCGGCGTACTGGCAGTTCAGCATCAACGGCGCCGGCCTGAGCGCCGTCACCGAGGACTCGAACACCGTCACGGCGGTCGATGCGACGGCCGGCACGGTCACGCGCAAGTTCGCATCGGACAGCCACACCGACACGCTGGGCTTCAACGCGCCCTTCGACGGCAGCCGCTATCGCGCGACGAACGCCTGCAGCTCGTCCAGCGGCGGCGCCTTCAGCTGCAACGGCGTCGTGCAGCTGCCCTACGGCGGCGTCGTGATGACCGTCAGCTCGGTGCCCAGCAAGCGTTTCCTGACGGTGTCCATCGACAAGTGACGCCCCCGGGCGGCGGCGGGCACGGCACGCAGAGAATGCCGCCCGTGTCCGCTGCCCGACCCTTGCCATGAGTCCTGTCCCCACCGCCACGCCGCCACTGCCCCAGGCCATCGCCGGCGAGGAGCGCCGCCTGCTGAAGGAGGGCACGCTGGCCGACGTGCTCGGCTCGCTGGGCGCGGTGGCGGTTGTCTCCTTCGCCGAGTACGCGCATGCCAGCCATGGCGCGATCGCGGCCTGGGCCTGCGGCATGCTGTTGCTGCTGGGCCTGCAACTGGCCTTCCCGCGCCTGCTGGCGCGAGCGACGGACCGGCAGTTCCTGTCCGGCTACGCGGCGCTCGGCGTCGTGATCGGCCTGGGCTGGGCCGCCTGCGTGGTGCTGGTGCGGCCCGACGACTTCAGTTACGAAGCCTTCGTCGTGCTGGCGCTGTGCGTCATCTTCACGGCCGGCAGCGTCTTCAATGCCCACCACTTGCGCGTGCTCTACGGCTTTCAGCTTGCGGGCCTTGGCAGCCTGGCCCTCATCTACGCGCTACGCGGCGGCACCATCAACTGGAGCATCGCAGCTGGCTTCGCCATCCTGATGTGGACGCTGATCGGCTACGGCCGGGCCTTCCATCGCGGCTTCGTGCGCGCCATCGAGCTGGGCTTCGAGAACGCCCGCCTGGTGGACGAGCTGACGGCCAAGACGCAGGCGCTGGAGCAGGCCAACGTGGCCAAGACACGCTTTCTCGCCTCGGCCAGCCACGACCTGCGCCAGCCGCTGCATGCGATCAGCCTGCTGATCGGCCTGCTGGGCGAGCGCGCCCGTGGCCTTGGCGTCGAGGATCTGGTGCAACGCATCGACCAGTCCACGGAGGCGATGGAGTCGCTGCTCAACGGCATCCTCGACATCTCGCGGCTGGACGCCGGCGTGGAGCACCCGCAGCTTGCAGCGCTGTCGACGCGCGAGCTGCTGGAGCGCATCGAGCGCCAGTTCGCACCGCAGGCGGCAGCGCGCGGCCTGCGCCTGCGCGTTCGCGGCAGCGCCGGCTGGGTGCGCAGCGACCGCGTGCTGCTCACGCGCATGCTGGACAACCTCGTCGCCAATGCGCTGCGCTACACCAACCGCGGGGGCGTGCTCGTTGGCGTGCGCGCACACGGAGACGGCCTGGCCTTCGAGGTCTGGGACAGCGGCGTCGGTATCGCGGCCGACCAGATCGACGCGGTCTTCCAGGAGTTCGTGCAGCTGCACAACCCGCAGCGGGACCGCAGCTTGGGCCTGGGTCTGGGCCTGTCCATCGTCAAGCGCACGGCCGAGCTGCTCGGGCACCCCATCGAGCTGCGCTCGCGCCCGGGGCGGGGCTCGCTGTTCCGCCTCGTCGTGCCGTGCTGCGCACCGCCTTCGGCGGCCGAGCCGCCAGCTCTTGACACGCAGCCCACGGACCAGGTGGCCGGCCTGCGCGTGCTCGTCATCGACGACGAAGCGCCCATCCGCTTCGCGCTGCAGGGGCTGCTGCAAGCCTGGGGCTGCGACTGCCTCGTCGCGCGCGACGGCGCGGAGGCCCTGGCCCAGCTCACGGAAAGCGCCTTCCAGCCTCAGGCGATGCTGTGCGACTACCGCTTCGAGCGGGGCACCGGCGTGGAGCTGGTGGCGCAGTTGCGCGAGCAATTGGGCGCGGACGTGCCCGCCCTGATCGTCACCGGCGACGTGACGGCCAGCCAGCTCATCGACATCGCCGCGAGCGACCTGCCCGTCATGCACAAGCCGGTGAGCCCGGCCGCGTTGCGCGCCTGGCTGGGCCGTGCCGCGCTGGCGGCGCAGCCCGTCTAGGCGCCCAGCCTCAGGCCCAGCCGAGCCGCGGCCACGACGGCCTGGGTGCGCGAGGTCGCGTCCAGCTTGCGGTACAGGGTTTCGAGATGGGTCTTCACCGTCGATTCGGCGATGCCGAGGTCGCGGCTGATGGCCTTGTTGCTCTTGCCCTCGATCAGCAGGCGCAGCACGTCGGCCTGGCGCGGCGACACGCCGAGGGCCTCGGTTGCCGTGCGTGGCGGAGCGCTCGCCGCGTCGCAGAACGAGGAGGGCAGCACGACGCCACCGTCCAGCACGGCGCGCATCGCGCTCAACATCGCACCGGTCTGCGAACTCTTGGGCACGAAGCCGGCCGCGCCCTGGTCGATCGCGCCGACGACCAGTTCGGGGTCGTCGCTGGCCGACAGCACGACGTAGCGCGGGCCGGGCGCGCGCGCCCGCAGCCGGGTCAGCGTTGCAAGGCCGGCGCTGTCGGGCAGGGAGAGGTCGAGAACGACGAGGCCGATGCCCGGGTCATCGTCGAGCCGAGCGGCCGCCTGTTCGAGGCTGCCAGCCTGCTGCAGTTGCCAGTGCGGGAATTCGTGGGCCAGCAACAAGGCCAGGCCTTCACGGAACATGGGATGGTCATCGACCAGAAGGGCGCGGGTCTGCAAGATGGCTGTGCGTTGGCTGGCGTGAAACGGCGGGGAGTCTAGGCGTAGCGCGTCGCACGGCCTTCACGGACAAAGGCCCACAGCTGCAGGCCCAGTTCGCGCGCGGTGGCAATGGCCAGGCTGCTGGGCGCGGACATGCAGGCCAGCAGGCCGGCGCCGGCCATGGCGGTCTTGTGCACGAGCTCGTAGCTGGCGCGGCTGGACATCAGCACGAAGCCGTCGCGCGGGTCCACGTCGCGGCGGGCGAGGGCGCCGGCGAGCTTGTCCAGCGCGTTGTGGCGGCCGATGTCTTCGCGCGCAAGCATCAGCTCGCCGCTGGGTTTGCACCAGGCGGCGCCGTGCAGGCCGCCGCAGCGGGCATTGAGCACCTGGGCCGAGGGCAGGGCGGCCAGCGCGCGGTCCAGTGCATCGGCGGCCAGCGTGGGCACGCGAACGGGCGCGGGCTGCACGGCGCCGAGCTGAGCCAGGCTGTCGACGCCGCACAGGCCGCAGCCGGTGCGGCCCGCCAGCGTGCGCCGGCGCGCCTTCAAGCGCTGCTCGCAGGCGGCGGTCACCGTCAGCGCCAGCTCGATGCCTTCGGGCCGCGCGTCGAGCTCGACGTCCAGCAGCTCGCGCCGCGACGTGAACCAGCCTTCGCTGAGGCTGAAGCCGAGCGCGAAGTCGTCCAGGTCGGCCGGCGTGGCCAGCATGACGGCCTGCGAGACGCCGTTGACCGTCAGCGCCACCGGCACCTCGACGGCGACGGCCTCGTCGACCGACGTATTCAAGGGCCGCAGCGTCTGCAGCGGCTCGGCGTCAGGCTTCAAATGGCGCGCAACGTGAGACATGGCAGCGATGATAGAAGCCTCGTTTTGCCGGAGCCGCCGTGTACCTGCCCACCCATTTCAATTCCACCGACTTTGATCACGCGCTGCGCCTGATCGCCGAGCATCCGCTGGCGCTGCTGTTGGGGCCGGATGCGGCCGGTGAGAGTTTTGGCAGCCATCTGCCGCTGGTCGTCGCGTCCACGGAAGACGGCCTGGTGCTGGAAGGTCATATGGCGCGCGCCAACCCGCACTGGGGCTGGCTGTCGCAGCAGAGGCGCCTGCTGGCGGTCTTCGGCGGCCCGAGTGCCTACGTGAGTCCCAGCCACTACGACAGCCTGCAGAACGTGCCGACCTGGAACTACGCGGCGCTGCATGTCTACGGCGACATCGAGCTGATCGACGGCCTGGCCGACAAGGACGCGCTGCTGAAGCGGCTGATCGATCGCTTCGAGCCCGAGTACGCCGAGCAATGGCGTGGCTTGAAGGAGGACTACCAGCACAAGCTGCTCGGCGCCATCGTCGGCTTTCGCATCCGCGTGACGCGCTGGGAGCTGAAGCTGAAGATGAGCCAGAACCGCGCTGCGGTCGAGCGCCAGCGCATCCGCGAGGCGCTGGCCGCGTCCGACCGGGCCGAGGACCGCGCCACCGCGGAGTGGATGGCGCGGCTCGAAGGCTAGGGCGCCGGAACCTCTTCGCCGAGAGCGCGGCGCAGAGCCATTGCGGCAGCCGGTGCGCGCTCCTTGGCCCCGCTGATGAAGTAGACGAACACGTCGCGATGCGCGGCCTTGTGCTCGGGTGCGGGTTCGATGCGCGGCAGGCCGTCGGGCTGGCCGCCTTCGGCCCAGGTGCGAGCCGACGCCGCCAGCTGCGGAAACACCTCGGGCTTGCAGCCTTGAGGCTCGTCCGAGTGCGTGCGCATGATGCGCGTGTAGACGAAGTCGCCCGTCGGCTCGGCAATCGGTGGGTAGTCGTCGGACTCGGTGAACACCGTCGCGGCCTTGTACTTGCGCGCGAGTGCCAGGTACTCGGTGCACTGGAAGCTGGCATGCCGCACGTCCAGTGCGTGCCGCAGCTTCAGGCCATCGACCTCGCCTGGCAGCAGCTCCAGAAAGGCCGTCAGGTCCGTGACGTCGAACTTGTGCGTGGGTGCGAGCTGCCAGACGATGGGGCCGAGCTTGTCGCCGAGTTCGGCGATGCCGGAGTCGATGAAGCGCTTGATGGAGTCGGCGCCGTCGGCCAGCACCCGGCGTTGCGTGGCGAAGCGGATGGCCTTCAGCGAGAACATGAAGCCGTCGGGCGTGTCCTTGCGCCACTTGGCGAAGGTGGCGGGCTTCTGAGCGCCGTAGTAGGTGCTGTTGATCTCGATGGCCGTCAGGCGGCTGCTGGCGTATTCGAGTTCACGCGCCTGCGGCCAGCCCTTGGGGTAGAAGTTGTCGCGCCAGGGCTCGAAATTCCAGCCGCCGATGCCGACCCTGATCTTTCCTTCGCTCACGCTGACTCCCGACTGATGACTGGATGGAAAACCAGTCTATCGGCCGGGGCAGGCAAAGCGCAAGCGGGCTTACATGCCGGCGTAGTTCGGCCCGCCACCGCCCTCGGGCGTGACCCAGACGATGTTCTGCGTCGGGTCCTTGATATCGCAGGTCTTGCAGTGCACGCAGTTCTGCGCGTTGATCTGCAGGCGTTCGCCGCTGCCGGTCTCGCTGGGCACGAACTCGTAGACGCCGGCCGGGCAGTAGCGGCTCTCGGGGCCGGCGTACTTGGCGAGGTTGACTTGCACCGGGATGGCGTTGTTCTTCAGCGTCAGGTGGGCCGGCTGGTTTTCTTCGTGGTTGGTGTTGGAGATGAACACCGACGAGAGGCGGTCGAAGGTCAGCTTGCCGTCCGGCTTGGGGTAGGCGATGGGCTGGCACTCGGCGGCCGGACGCAGCGAGGCGTTGTCGGCCTTGTGGTTGTGCAGCGTCCATGGCGGGTTGGCGACGCCCAGCTTGGGCAGCAGCCACTGCTCGATGCCGGTCATCAGCTGGCCGGTGGTCTTGCCCTTCTTGAACCAGAGCTTGAAGTTGCGCGTCTGCTGCAGCTCCTCGTTCAGCCAGCTCTTCTCGAAGGCTTCCGGGTAGGCCGTCAGCTCGTCCTGCGCGCGGCCGGCGTCCAGCGCGGGGGCCAGGGCCTCGGCGGCCAGCATGCCGCTCTTGATCGCTGCGTGGCTGCCCTTGATGCGAGCGGCGTTCAGGTAGCCGGCATCGCAGCCGATCAGGCAGCCGCCGGGGAAGACCGTCTTGGGCAGGGCTTGCGGCGAGCCGTTGTTGATGGCGCGCGCGCCGTAGCCGATGCGCTTGCCGCCTTCGATGTGGGCGCGGATGGCGGGGTGGGCCTTCCAGCGCTGCATCTCCTCGAAGGGGCTCAGGTAGGGGTTGTCGTAGTCCAGGCCGATGACGAAGCCCAGCGTGACCTTGTTGTCTGCCAGGTGGTACAGGAAGCCGCCCCCGAAGGTGTCGCCTTCCATCGGCCAGCCGGCCGTGTGCACGACCTTGCCGGGCTGGGCCTTGTCCGCCGGAATCTCCCACAGCTCCTTGATGCCGATGGCGTAGGTCTGCGTGTCCTTGCCTTCGGTCAGCTTGAATTTCTCCAGCAGCTGCTTGCCCAGGTGGCCGCGTGCGCCTTCGGCGAACACGGTGTACTTGCCCAGCAGCTCCATGCCGAGCTGGAAGTGGTCGGTGGGTTCGCCATCCTTGCCCAGGCCCATGTTGCCGGTGGCCACGCCCTTCACGCGGCCCTGCTCGTCGTACAGCACCTCGGCCGCGGCAAAGCCCGGGAAGATCTCGATGCCCAGGGCTTCAGCCTGCTGCGCCATCCACTTGACGACGTCGGACAGACTGATGACGTAACAGCCGTGGTTGTGGAAGTTGCGCGGCACCAGCCAGTCGGGCGTGCGCGTGCTGCCGGTTTCGCTGAGGAAAAGCACGTCGTCGCCGGCCACGGCCTGGTTCAGCGGCGCGCCGAGTTCCTTCCAGTTCGGGAACAGCTCGGTGATGGCGCGCGGGTCCATCACGGCGCCGGACAGGATGTGGGCGCCGGGCTCCGAGCCCTTCTCCAGCACGACGATGTTGGCGTCGGGCTTGATCTGCTTGAGCCGGATGGCCGTGGCCAGGCCAGCAGGGCCGCCGCCGACGATGACGACGTCGTACTCCATGGACTCGCGGGGGCCGAACTGGGCCAGGATTTCTTCGGATGTCATTGCTTGCTCTCCGCAGCTTTGAATTGCGCGCGATTCTAGAGAGGGTGGACAGTGAATCGAACGACCGTGCTTTTTTAGGGCGCAGGCTCTAGGCCGGTAGGATCGGTGCAACCCACTCACAAGGCAGTCTCATGAGTTACTCCATCAACCTCGAGGGCCGCGTGGCCCTGATCACGGGCGCGTCCAGCGGCCTGGGCGCGCAGTTCGCGCGCACGCTGTCGCAGGCGGGTGCCTGCGTCGTGCTGGCGGGCCGCCGCATCGAGCGCTTGAAGGACTTGCGCGCGGAGATCGAAGGCAAGGGCGGTGACGCCCACGTCGTGCAGCTCGACGTGACCGACGTGGCCAGCATCAAGTCCGCCGTGGCCCACGCCGAGACCGAGGTCGGCACGCTGGACATCCTCATCAACAACTCCGGCGTAAGCCGGACGCAGCGGCTCACCGACGTCACCGAGAACGACTACGACCACGTGATGGACACCAACACGCGTGGCGCCTTCTTCGTCGCGCAGGAGGTGGGCAAGCGCATGCTGGCCCGCGCGCGCGGTTCGGCGCCGGGTACCTTCATCGGTGGGCGCATCGTCAACGTTGCATCCATGGCCGGCCTGCGCGTGCTGGGCCAGATTGGCGTCTACGCGATGAGCAAGGCCGCCGTCATCCACATGACCCGCGCGATGGCGCTGGAGTGGGGCAAGTACGGCATCAACGTGAACGCCATCTGCCCCGGCTATATCGATACCGAGATCAATCACCACCACTGGGGCACCGAGCAGGGCAAGAAGCTCGTCGAGCTGCTGCCCAGGAAGCGCGTCGGCCAGCCCAAGGATCTGGACACGACGCTGCTGATGCTTTGCGCGAACGAGAGCCACTTCATCAATGGCGCCGTGATTCAAGCTGACGATGGATTTGGTGTTTGATCATGCAACCCCTCGCCGGGCCCGGCCTCGCTGAACGCGGGGCAGTCCAGTCGGTCCCCCGTGGGGACGGCGATTGCACGAGCTTCGAGCCCGTGCAGCATCGCCAGTACGGGCCGGCTTGAGCGGCCCGGCGCTCGGCCCGCAATACGAAACACATGAACAAAAGAGATTTGACCCCGCTGGAGGCCCGCGTCCTCGCCGTCCTCGTCGAGAAGGAAAGCACCGTGCCGGACAGCTACCCGCTGTCGGCCAATGCTCTGACCTCGGGCTGCAACCAGAAGACCGCACGTGACCCGGTCATGGACGTCAGCGAAGCTGAAGTGCTGGCGACCGTGGAGGAGCTGAAGGCCCTGCACCTCGTCAACACCGTCAGCGGCAGCCGCGTCGTGCGCTACGAGCACAACGCGGCACGCGGCCTGGGCGTGCCCGGCGCGGCCATGGCCTTGCTGACCCAGCTGATGCTGCGCGGCCCGCAGACCGCGGCCGAGCTGAGGCAGAACACCGAGCGGCTGCACCGCTTTGCGGACGTCTCGTCGGTGGAAGGCTTTCTCGAAGAACTCGCCGAGCGGGAGGCGCCGATGGCCGTCAAGCTGGCCAAGGCGCCCGGTGCCCGCGAGGCGCGCTGGGCGCATCTGCTGTGCGGGCCGGTGGCGTCGGTCGAGCATGCATTTGCTGCGGCGATGCCGCGCGACGAGGAAGTCGCGCTGCTTCGGGCCGAGGTCGCGTCGCTGCGCAGCCTCGTCAACCGCATCGCCGCCGAGCTCGGCATCACGCCATGAGATACGTCGTTCCTGCGACCAAGAAGTTGACCTACGAGTGCCGCATTCCCATGCGCTGGGGCGACATGGACGCGATGGGCCACATCAACAACACGCTCTATTTCCGCTACCTGGAGATCGCGCGGGTCGATTGGCTCACGCAGATCGGCGTGGCGCCCAATCCGGGCGGGCAGGGGCCGGTCATCGTCAACGCCTTCTGCAATTTCTATCGCCAGCTGAAGGCGCCGGGCGAGGTGCTGGCCAGGCACTACGTCAGCGACCCCGGCCGCACCAGCTTCGAGACCTGGATCACGCTGGAGCGCGTGGACGAGCCGGGCATCATCTACGCCGAGGGCGGCGCGACGACGTTGTGGTTCGACGCGGCGACCGACAAGGCCATCGCCCTGCCGGACTGGGTGCGCGAGATCGTCAGCTGATCAGCGGAAGCTGTACTTCGCGCTGACGTAGGCGTAGCGACCGCGGGGGTCGGTGTAGCTCGGGTCGTAGCCCGACAGGAAGAACCAGGCCTGCTGCGAGAACGGCGGCGACTTGTCGAACAGGTTCTGTACGCCGGCGCGCAAGGTCAGCGACTTGGTCGCCTCCCAGCCGGCCGACAGGTTCCACAGCGAATAGGCCGAGACCTTGCGGTCGGCCTTGCCGATGATGTGCTGGTCGTTGTAGCTCGACAGGAAGCTGTTCGAGACCGTGGCCGAGAACGGGCCGTTCTCCCAGTCCAGGCTCAGCGAGTGGCGCCAGCGTTGCACGACGCCATCGTTGATGAAGACGCCCAGGTTGGTGACGAAGGGATCGCCGTCGCCCGTCTGCTGCAGCGAGCGCAGCGTCAGCGTGCCGTTCAGGCGCAGGCCGAACTGGCCGACGCTGGTCTTCAGGTCGCTCAGCGAGACACCGAGGTCCAGCCCGGAGATCTTCTGCTTGCCGCGGTTCTCCTTGACCAGGTCGATGTGGTCGATGACGTCGTCTTCGTCGCGATGCACGAGGCTGCCGTACTTGGTCAGGTCGGACAGGATGACGTCCACGCCCAGCGTGCTGATCAGGTTGGTCTTCTGGATGTTCCAGTAGTCGACATTGACGCTCATGCCGCGCCTGGGCTCGAAGACCATGCCCAGCGAAAATTGGCGCGACTTCTCGGGCTTGAGCTTGGCGTTGCTGAAGTTGTAGGTCACCCAGGTGTCCGAGCAGTCGGTGGGTGTGTTGCTCGGGTCGGCGGCCAGGCAGACCGGGTCGACCAGCGTCGCCGCCGTGCCTTGCGTGACGGGCCGGTACAGGTCCGACAGGCTGGGCGCGCGGAAGCCCTTGCCGATGGACGCGCGCAACAGCATCTCGGGCATGGGCACGTACTTCAGCCCGAGCTTGGGACTGGCCGCGCCGCCGCTGACCTGGTAGTGCTCGTAGCGCAGCGCAGCCGTCAGCTCGAGCTGCTTGGTGATGGGCGCGCTGATCTCGCCGAACACGGCGCCGACCCGGCGTGACTTGCCAAAGTCCGAGTCCGGCCCCTGCGAGGTCTCGCCGAGGATCAGGTCCTGCTTGAGCGCATCGGACTGGTGGTAGTTCTGCTTCTCGCGGCGCAGCTCGCCGCCCAGGGCCAGCGCCAGGTCGCCGCCGGCCAGCTGGGCCAGCGCCTTGGAGACCTTGAAGTCCAGGCTGTCCATCGTGCCGGTGGACTTGCGCACCTCGCCGCGGATCTGCGCCTTCTCGTAGAGGGCCAGGCCCGCGGCATTCGATGCGGCGAAGGGGCTGATCGTGCCGTCGGCAAAGCCGTCGCGGATCATCTGCTCGTTCAGATAGCCCTGGTGGTCGCGGTCGGACACGGTGCTGGTGCTGTGGTTCAGCGCCCATTCGTAGTCCCAGCCGGCGAGCAGGCCGTTGGTGCCGACCAGGAAGCGGTTGGTCGTTGACACCAGCTCGCTGGTGCGCAGGCCGGCCTCGGCCATGCGGGTGCGCACGGTGATGATGCGGTTCTCGTCGTCCGGGTCCAGGCTGTTCAGCGAACTGCTCTTGAAGGCCGGCACCAGGGCCACGTCGATGTCCGCGTCCACGCGATTGGGCGTGCCGGTATAGAGCGTGCGAGCGCGTGCCAGCGACACCTCGGCGAACAGCTGGTGGCCGCCGCCCAGGTTGAACACGCCGCGGCCGAAGGCGCTGCTCTTGGTCGACTTCGGATAGAGCTCGATGTCGCGCATGTAGTCGAAGGTGCAGCCGTCCACGCCGCCGATGCCATCGGGCAGGTAGAGGTTGGCCGGCGGGTTGCAGCCGTTCGCGGCGGCCGGGTTCACCGTCTTGGAGTCGATGACGGTCTTGCCGTTGGACTTGTAGCCCTCGCTGATCAACACGTCCCGCTGGGCGCTCGACAGCCGGATGTTGCCGGGGAAGGTCGCGCTGGACAGCAGGTCGGGCAGGCGGCCGGGGATGTCCAGGTCCTTGATGAACTTGCGGTTCGATGCGTTCAGGCTGCTGGTCTTCTGGATGTCGAGCACGCCGAACAGGTTGAAGCCGTCGCGGGCATAGTTGCCCACGCCGCCGGCGATCGTCGCGGCGCGCTTGCCGCCGCCGCCCTCGCTCGTGTTGCCCGCCAGCACGCTGAGGTCGACGCCGCTGAAGTCCTTGCGCGTGATGAAGTTGATGACGCCGCCGATGGCGTCCGAGCCGTACAGCGACGAAGCGCCGTCGAGCAGGACCTCGACGCGCTGGATGGCCGCGGCCGGGATGCTGTTCAGGTCCACGCCGGCCGCGTCGCCGGGCGACGCGAAGTTGGCCATGCGCCGGCCGTTCAGCAGCACCAGGGTGGACGACACGCCGAGGCCGCGCAGGTTGGCCGCATTGAAGCCCATCTGGTCGCGAAAGCCGCCATAGCCGACGCTGCCGCCATCGGTCAGGTTGTTGGCGCTGGCGCTGAGCCGGGCCATGAGCTCGGCCGCCGTCGTGATGCCGGCCTTGTCGATCTCGTTGCGCGTGATGACCTGCACCGGCAACGCGGTCTCGCCCGCGATGCGCTTGATGGCGGAGCCGGTGATCTCCACTCTTTCGAGCGTGGTCTGGGCCTGCGCGGCACAGGTCAGCGCAAGCAGGGCGGCGGCCGCGGCGATGCGCGACGGGGTGGGTGTGTTCATCGACGGATCTCCCGGGGGCTGGTCCGACCGAGTCTAGGCACGGCGGCGCTAGGTGCCGGTCTCCAGCGGTGAGAACGTCTCGCGCACGCCACGTTGCGCATCGTTCGAATTAGGGGCGAATCCGTCATGCCGGCTCTGTCATCATGCGCGGTCTGACCAAGGAGGGTTGTGGGCATGAGGGTATGGATCTGGGCTGGTGTGACGGCGATGGCGGTGGCCATGAGCGTGCAGGCCGCCACGCCGACGGCGCCAGCCGCGAGCGCGGCGCAAGGCTTCAGGCTGTTTCGGCCATCAGCACCGGCTTCGGCGCCGCGCACGAGTGCGCCGGTGAAGCCCGCACCGGCGGCCTCCGCGCCTGCGCCGGCGGCAGCCGTTGTCGACACCGAGCCGGTCATCAAGGGCTATGCCGTGCCCATCGGCGGCGCGCTGAAGGCCGACAACGAAGAAGTCTGGCAACGCATCGTGCAGCTGGCCGGCGGCAAGGGCGCGCGCTTCGTCGTTTTCGGCACCGCGAGTGAAGACCCCGAAGCCAGCGCCAAGCAGGTCGTCGACCTGCTGCAGCGACGCGGCGCCGTCGCCGAGTCCCTGCCGGTCGCGCCGCGCTTTCTCTGGGTGGACCTGAACAAGGTCGTGCGTGACCCGGCGCTGATCGCCAAGGTCAAGGCCGCCAAGGGCATCTTCTTCACTGGCGGCGTGCAGGAGCGCATCGTCGACGTGCTACAGCCCGGCGGCCAGAGCACGCCCATGCTAGAAGCCATCTGGGATGTCTATCGCAAGGGTGGCGTCGTGGTCGGCACGTCGGCGGGCGCTGCCATCATGAGCACCGTCATGTTCCGCGACGCGCCCAGCGTCATCAACATCCTCAAGGGCCGCTTCGTCGACGGCAAGCAGGTCGACCGCGGCCTGGGCTTCGTCGGCCCGCATCTCTTCGTCGACCAGCACTTCCTCAAGCGTGGCCGCTTCGGCCGCATGATCCCGCTGATGATGGCCAAGGGTTACAAGATCGGGCTGGGCGTGGACGAGAACACGGCGGCCGTCATCCGCGGCGATGAGATCGAGGTCATTGGCGACCGCGGCGCCCTGGTCGTGGACCTGACCGAGGCCAAGACCGATGCCTCGCTCGGCGCCTTCAACGTGCAGGGCGCGCGGCTGTCCTATCTGGAGCATGGCGACCGCTATCACATGCGGGCGCGCTCGACGACGCCATCGGCGCCCAAGCTGCGCGGCGAGCTGCACGACGCCGAGTCGCCCAACTTCAGGCCCTACTACACCGACGACGTCTTCCACCTCGACATGCTGGGCGACTCGACCATCTCCGGCGCGATGAGCCGCCTCATCGACAGCGTGCGCAAGGAGGTCAAGGGCCTGGCCTTCGACGTGCTGCCGCGCACCAACGACCCGCTGGCGGAACTGGGCTTCCTGTTCCGCCTCTACAAGGGCTCGGACTCGCTGGGCTGGAGCACCGAGGAGTTCGGCGGCGAGCAGTTCACGGTGACCAACCTCTACCTCGACATCAGCCCCGTGCGCCTGCCCATGCCGCTGTACGGCGGCTGGACGGGGCCGCCCAAGCCGGCCGCGCCCGCGGTGCCGGCATCGGCCGCTTCGGCGCCGCAAGCGCCGCAAGCGCCCCAATAAGTTGCGCGCCCGCAGCGTTTGGTCACGAGCGTTGCGTTTCCTGGGGCCTGACCCGCTGTCGGAGTCGCTGCCAAGCTGCCAAGATGCCGGGCTTGTGAGTCCCGCCCGCCCGGCATCCCCGCTGGGCCTTGCCCCCGATCTTGGTTTCAAACGCCCACGCCGGCACCGTCTTCGTCATTGGCGGTGCACTCAAAGCTGACAGCGACGCGGTCTGGCAGCGCCTCGTCGACGAGGCCGGCGGCGCCGGTGCGCCCATCGCCGTGTTCGCGACCGCGGCCACCGACCCTGAACGCAGCGCAGCCCAGATCGTCGCCGCGCTCGAGCGTTGCGGCGCGCGCGCCGAGCACATCCCGGTCGCCCCTCATCTCGCCGGTGTCGACCTGCAGGCCACGCTGCACGACCCGGCCCTGATCTCCCGCGTCGCGGAATGCCGCGCCGTGTTCTTCTCGGGCGGCGCCCAGGAACTCATCGTCGACACGCTGCAGCCCGGCGGCCGGCCCACGGCCATGCTCGGCGCGATCCGCGCCATCTTCGACGCCGGCGGCCTCATCGCCGGCACCAGTGCCGGCGCAGCCGTCATGAGCCGCATGATGTTCCGCGACGCGATGGACAACCTCGCCATCCTGAAGGGCCAGTGGCGCGCGGGCCAGGAGTACGACCGCGGCCTCGACTTCCTCGGCCCCGACCTGCTCATCGACCAGCACTTCCTGAAGCGCGGCCGCATCGGCCGCATGCTGCCGGCCATGCAGGCGCTGGGCTATCGCCTCGGCCTGGGCGTGGACGAGAACGCGGCTGTCGTCATCAAGGGCTCGCGGCTGGAGGTCATCGGTGGCAGCGGCGCCATGCTCGTCGACCTGGGCGAGGCGACCAGCGACGCCGCGCTGCCGGCCTTCAACCTGCGCGACGCGCGGCTGTCCTATCTCGGCTCGGGCGACCGCCATGACCTGGCCAGCGGCCAGACGACGCCCGCCGAGTACAAGCTGCACGCGGCGCGCATCGACCCGGCCTCGTCCGGCTTCGAGCCCGGCCTGCAGTCCGACCGCTACTTCCTGGACATCCTCGGCGACGACTGCATCCTCGGCGCGATGACGCAACTGCTCGACGGCCCACTGCCCGAGGTGCGCGGCCTGGCCTACCGCGCCAACCCGCGCCCCGGCGATGCCGCTCCCGACCTCGGCTTCGAGTTTCGCCTGCATCGCGGCCCCGGCCTCGTGGGCTGGTGCAGCGCCGCCCCCGGCGGCGAGGACTGCACGGTGCTGCAGGCGCGGCTGGACGTGATTCCCGTGCGCGTCGCCAACCCGCTGTTCACGCCCCTCGCCGCGCTGCCCCGGCCCGTGGTCGAATCGGTGCTGAGCGGCCACGGCGGCCGCAAGGAGAACGGCCATGACGGTAGCGGCAACGATCAGTGGTGAGTTCAGCGTCGGCATGACGACCCAGCCCGCCGAGGCCGCCAGCCCGGCCCTCGGCCGCATGGTGCTGGACAAGGAATACCACGGCGCCCTGGAAGCCCGCGGCGCCGGCCAGATGCTGGCCACGCACGGCAGCGTGCCTGGCTCGGCGGCCTATGTGGCGCTGGAAACGGTGACGGGCACGCTGCAGGGCCGCGAGGGCAGCTTCGCCCTCGTGCACCATGGCCTGATGACGCGCGGCCAGCCGTCGCTGGACATCGCCGTCGTGCCCGACTCAGGTACCGGCGCGCTCGCGGGCCTCGCCGGCCGGATGAGCATTCGTGTCGAGGGACACCAGCATTTCTACGATTTTGAGTTCACACTTCCCGACGCCTGATGCATGACCACCAAGGAGACCCCATGAAGAAGATCTTCCCCGCACTCACCCTGGCGCTGCTGGCCGGCGCCACCCAGGCCGCCGACGTCGGCGTGTCCATCCAGGTCGGCCAGCCCGGCTTCTACGGCCGCATCGACATCGGCCAGACCGCGCCGCCGCCCGTCATGATGGCCGAGCCCGTCTGGGTGCAGCGCCGGCCCGTCCATGTCGAGCCCGTCTACATGCGCATCCCGCCGGGTCACCAGAAGCACTGGGACAAGCACTGTGCCCAGTACAACGCCTGTGGCGTGCCGGTCTACTTCGTCCGCGAGGACTGGTATCAGGAGCGTTACGCAAGGCCGCAGATCGACAACGACCAGGGCGACGACCACGGCAAGGGCAAGGGGCATGGCAAGGGCCATGGCCACGGCAAGGGCAAAGACCGCGACTGAAGCACGACGGAGCGCGGGCCGCGACACAATCGCGGCCATGGCTGACATCGACACCCGACCCGAAGGTTTCCAGCGCGTCAGTGCCGCGCTCGCCGCGCTCGAGCATCCGTACCGGCCGCTGTGGCTGGACGTGGCCGCCCGCACGGCCCAGGAGGCGGCCGACGCCCTCGGCGTCACGCTGGGCCAGATCGCCAAGTCCGTCGTCTTCCGCCGCAAGGCCGACGATGCCGCCGTGCTCGTCATCACGTCGGGCGACAGGCGTGTCGACGAGACCAAGCTCAAGCCCCACACCGGGCCGCTGGGCCGCGCCGACGCCGACTTCGTCAAGGCCCGCACCGGCTTCTCCATCGGCGGCGTCTCGCCGGCCGGCTTCGCGCCGGCCGACGGCGCCCCGCCGCCCCAGCTCTTCATCGATCGCGAGCTGTTTCGCTTCGACATCGTCTGGGCTGCGGCCGGCCACCCGAACGGCGTGTTCAAGCTGACGCCGGCGGAGCTGGAGAAGCTGACCGGCGCCCCCGTCATCGACGTCGTCCAGGCATGAAGCCCACGGTCACCTCACCCTGCGTCAACGTCTGCCAGATGGACGCGGCCAGCGGCTGGTGCCGCGGCTGCGGGCGCAGCCTGAGCGAGATCGCCGGCTGGGGCGGGGCGCCCGAAACCCGGCAGCGCCACATCCTCGACCAATTGCCCGAGCGGCGCGTCGAGCTGCATCGCCACGGCCTGTGGCTGGGCCCCTGGCCGCACACCGAGGAGCAGGACCGATGAAGCAGCTGACCTTCTACTTCGACCCCATCTCGCCCTACGCGGCCCTGGGTTTCGAGGCCCTGCCCGAAGCGCTGGCGGGACACAGCGTCGAGGTGGTCTACCGGCCCATCCTGTTCGCGGCACTGCTGCAGGCGCTGGGGCAGAAGGGCCCGGCCGAGATCGAGGCCAAGCGGCGCTGGACCTTCCGTCAGGTGGCCTGGCTCGCACACGCCCAAGGCGTCGTGCTGGACCCGCCGGCCCAGCACCCCTTCAACCCGCTGCCGCTGCTGCGCCTGGCCTGGGCTTGCGCGGCACCCGAGGGCCAGCCGGGCGACACGCCGGGGCGCTGGATCGTCGAGCAGCTCTTCCATCATGTCTGGCGCGGTGCCGGTGCCGACGCGGCCGACCCGGCCCGGCTGGCCGAACTGGCCCAGCGCCTGGCGCCCGCACAGGACCCGGCCGGCGAGGCGGTGAAGCAGCGCCTGCGCAGCGAAACCGAGGCGGCGCTCGCGCGCGGCGTGTTCGGCGTGCCCACGATCGAACTCGACGGCCGTCTGTTCTGGGGCCAGGACGCGCTGCCCATGCTGCGCGCCGCGCTCGACGGTGACCCGTGGTTTCGCAGCGGCGTGTGGGAAGAGGCCGGGCGGCCCCGGCCCGGGATCACGCGCAAGCATTGAGCTGACGTCAATCCCGAGCTGACAACCCGACTCGGGACTTACCCGTGACGGCGCTCAATTCCCGCATTGAGAAACGTTGACTTCGGGTTCCTGCGGAGTTTGTCAGCCTCGATTCAGACTCGCGTCAGAACGGGGTCAGAGGCGCTGTGAATAGTCGCGGCCAAGGGCGGCTCGTGGGGCGGCCCGACCACAGACGGAGACTTTTCATGGCAACTGCGACTGCAACAGCCTCGGCGCCGATGACCCGGGAGGAGAAGAAGGTCATCTTCGCTTCCTCGCTGGGTACGGTGTTCGAGTGGTACGACTTCTATCTCTACGGCTCACTGGCGGCCGTCATCGCCAAACAGTTCTTTGCCGGCCTGGATCCCAGCGCGGCCTTCATCGCCTCGCTGATGGCCTTTGCCGCCGGCTTCATCGTGCGTCCCTTCGGCGCGCTGGTGTTTGGCCGCCTGGGCGACATGATCGGCCGCAAGTACACCTTCCTGGTCACCATCCTGATCATGGGCCTGTCGACCTTCATCGTCGGCGTGCTGCCTTCGTACGCGACCATCGGCGCCGCGGCCCCGGTCATCCTGATCGGCCTGCGCCTGCTGCAGGGCCTGGCCCTCGGGGGTGAGTACGGCGGTGCCGCCACCTACGTGGCCGAGCATGCCCCTCACGGCAAGCGTGGCGCCTACACCTCGTGGATCCAGACGACGGCAACGCTGGGCTTGTTCCTGTCGCTGATGGTCATCCTCGGCGTGAAGAACTCGATGTCGGACAAGGACTTCGGCGAGTGGGGCTGGCGCATTCCGTTCATCGTGTCGATCCTGCTGCTGGGCGTTTCGGTGTGGATTCGCCTGTCGATGAACGAATCGCCTGCCTTCCAGAAGATGAAGGCGGAGGGCAAGACCTCCAAGGCGCCACTGTCCGAATCCTTCGGCCAGTGGAAGAACCTGAAGATCGTGCTGCTGGCTCTCTTCGGCCTGGTGGCCGGCCAGGGCGTGGTCTGGTATTCGGGCCAGTTCTACGCGCTGTTCTTCCTGACGTCGGTGCTCAAGGTGGACCTCACCTCGGCCAATATCTGGATCGCAGTCTCGCTGCTGCTGGGCACGCCCTTCTTCGTCATCTTCGGCACGCTGTCGGACAAGATCGGACGCAAGCCCATCATCATGGCCGGCCTGCTGCTCGCCGCGGTGACCTACTTCCCGCTGTTCAAGGCCCTGACCGCTGCGGCCAACCCTGATCTGGCCAAGGCCCAGGAGACCGCCAAGGTCACGCTGACCACCAACATGGCCAGTTGCTCCTTCCAAGGCAGCCCGATTGCCCGTGAGGTGGACTTCACCAGTGCTTGTGATATCGCCAAGCGCGCGCTGGCCGGCTCGTCCGCCAGTTCCGAGACCGTCGAGGCCGCAGCCGGCGCGCCAACCGTCGTGAAGGTCGGCGAAAAGGAAATCGCCGTCCCGACGGCCAGCAAGCTGACCGAGCACAAGTTCGACGAAGCCAGCACCAAGGCCGTCGCCGCCTTCAAGAAGGAACTGGGTGAGGCGATGAAGGCCGCCGGCTACCCGGCCAAGGCCGACATGGCCAAGGCCAATGTGCCCATGGTCATCGCCATCCTGTTCGTGCTGGTGCTGTACGTGACCATGGTCTACGGTCCGATCGCGGCCATGCTGGTCGAGATGTTCCCGACCCGCATCCGCTACACGTCGATGAGCCTGCCATACCACATCGGCAATGGCTGGTTCGGCGGCATGCTGCCCTCGATCACCTTCGCGATGGTGGCGCAGAACGGCAACATCTATCACGGCCTCTGGTACCCCATCGTCATCGCGGCGGCGACCTTCGTCATCGGCGTGCTCTTCGTGCGCGAGACCAAGGACGTGGACATCTACGCCCAGGACTGAGATCGACCGGCCCCGGGCTTTGCCGGGGCTGCCTGACATCCGCAAGGCCGGCGCCATGCCGGCCTTTTCCTTTGCGCGCTCGCGCGGTACTTGCTCTGCTTGTCGATTGCGACGTGCCCTGCGAGGATGCCGCCGATGTCCAAGTCCAAAGACCTTTCCGCGCCGGCTGCCGGCACCGCCAGCGAGCAGCGGCGGCTGCAGATGGTCGACATCGCGCGCCTGGCCGGCGTGTCGGTGTCCACGGTGTCCCGGGCGCTGAATGGCAGCGAGCTGGTCAACGCCGAGACGCGCCAGCGCGTGGCCGAGCTGGCCCGTTCGCTGAACTATTCGATCAACTTCGGCGCGCGCAATCTGCGCCTGCAGGAGAACAAGACGGTGGCCGTCGTCGTGCCCTACGACGCCAGGTCGCGCCAGCACATCTCCGACCCCTTCTTCCTGTCCATCGTCGGCTCCATCGCCGACGCGCTGACCGACCGCGGCTACGACATGCTGCTGTCGCGCGTGGACGCCGAGCGCCTGGACCTGGCCTCGCACTGGTTCGACTCCGGCAAGGCCATCGGCGTGGTGCTGATCGGCCAGTGGCGCCACCATGACCAGCTCAACGAGATGGCCGCGCGCAAGCTGCCTCTCGTTGTCTGGGGCGGCGAGATGCCGCAACAGCTTTACTGCAGCGTCGGCGGCGACAACGTGCTGGGCGGCACGCTGGCCACGCGCCATCTGCTGCAGCTCGGCCGGCGGCGCATCGCCTTCGTCGGCGACGCGCAGCTGCCCGAGGTCTGGCTGCGCCGCCAGGGCTATGCCCAGGCGCTGCGCGAGGCCGGCCTGGCCGTGGAGCCGGCGCTGGAGCTGGCCGCGCCCTTCGAGCCCGGTGCGGCGACCGCCATGCTGCGCGAGTTCTGCGCCACGCAGCGTGGCTTTGACGCCGTCGTCTGCTGCAGCGATGTGCTGGCTCTGCTGACCATCCAGGCGCTGCGCACCGGCGGCCGGCGAGTGCCGGACGAGGTCGCCGTCACCGGCTACGATGACATGCCCTTGGCTGCCTATTGCGACCCGCCCCTGACGACGGTGCACCAGCCGGTGGCCGAGGCGGGTGCCCAGCTCGTCGAGGCCCTGCTGGGCCAGTTGCGCGGCGAGCGCGCGGAACCGCGCACCATGCCGGTCTACCTGAAGCTGCGCGAAAGCGCGCCCGATATCCCGCGTTGATCGCGAGGCCCCGACCGGGGTTCGCAGCGGCGGTCGTTTGCCTTGCCTATCGTTTTCATCGCAAACATGAGGGCCTTCTTCTTTCTGCTTGATATTCGCGTTTCTACTGAAATGCAATCGATTGCAAAACAAACAGCGGTCGCGCAGAATGACGGCACGGACACGCGACGCCACAACGCCGTGTCTGCCGCCTCGAAGAAGGCCCCTGAAGACCGACAAACCGGAGACACCATGAGCCAATCCCGTCCGAGCGCCGCGCGCTCGACCTGCCGCGTCCTGCGGCACCCGCTCGCCGCCGCCGCGGCCCTTGCGTTGCTGGGCAGCGCGGCCCATGCCCAGCAGGCTGCCAGCGACAGCGCCGACGGCCTCAAGCTCGACGCCGTCGTCGTCACCGGCAGTTCGTCGGCGAAATCCAAGATGCGCTCCAGCGTCGCCATCTCGACGATCGAGAGCGAGGGCGTCACGGCCGTCACCGCGGCCAGCTCCACCGACCTTTTGCGCGGCGTGCCGGGCATCCGCGCCGAGGCCAGCGGCGGTGAATCCAACGCCAACGTCGCGGTGCGTGGCATCCCGGTCTCGGCCGGCGGTGCGCGCTACATCCAATTCCAGGAAGACGGCCTGCCGGTCCTGCAGTTCGGCGACATTGCCTTCGCCACGCCCGACACCTGGCTGCGCGCCGACGCCGGCTTCGAGCGGCTGGAAGTCGTGCGCGGCGGCTCGGCCGCGCTGCTGGCCACCGGCGCACCGGGCGGCATCATCAACTTCATCAGCAAGACCGGCATCGAGCAGGGCGGCAGCATCCAGCTGACCAAGGGCCTGGACTTCGACCAGACCCGAGTCGACATCGGCTACGGCGGCCGGCTCGCCCCGAAGACGCGCTTCTTCATCGGCGGCTTCTACCGCGTCGGCGACGGCGGCCGCAAGGGTGCCGACGGCACCGAGAACGGCGGCCAGATCCGTGGCAATGTCACCTTCGAGTTGGAGGGCAAGAGCTATGTGCGCTTCAGCTTCAAGCACCTGGACGACCACACGCCCACCTTCATGCCGACGCCGGTGCGCTACGTGAACGGCGGCATCCAGCAGATTCCCGGCCTGGACCCGCGCCGTGCAGCCTTCTACGACGTTGCCTGGCCGCTGGACAACACGCTGACCAACACGAACGGCCGCGCGACCAGCGACATCCGCGACGGCCTGTCCGCCAAGAGCGATGCCTTCGGCGCCGAACTGGACGTCGACGCGGGCGGCGGCTTTCGGCTGCAGAACAAGTTCTCGTGGAGCAAGAACTCGGGCCGCTTCATCGGCATCTTCCCTGGCGACGACGTGGCCGCCGCGCCGGCCGGCACGACCATCGCGACCGGCCCCGACGCCGGTACGGCCTACACGGGCAACAAGTTCACCGCCGTCGTCTTCAACACCCAGGTGGACAACGCCGGCCTGATGGCCAACGACCTGAAGTTCTCGCGCGACTTCGACCTGGGCGGTGGCAACCGGCTGAGCGCCGTCGCCGGCCTCTACACCTCGGTGCAGAAGCTGGACCTGACGTGGAACTTCAACCAGTACTCGCTGTCGGCCCAGCAGGAAGGCGCCCGCCTGCTCAACGTGCCCGGTGTCGTCAACGGCTCGCCAGGCTTCGGCGGCTGCTGCAGCAACACGCAGGACAGCAAGTACACGACCAACGCACCGTATGTCGTGCTCAACCTGGACGCTGGCGCACTGACGGCCGACATCGGCCTGCGCCGCGACAACCAGAAGGCCAGCGGGGCCTACTACCAGTCCAACGCCGGCCTGGCCTACGACCTGAGCAAGCCCAACGCCATCGACTACGATTTCGGCCGCACTTCCTATTCGCTGGGCAGCAACTACGCGTTGAGCAAGGACCTGTCGCTGTTCGCGCGCTATTCCGACGGCGCCGCCTACAACGCCGACCGGATCACCTTCTTCAACAATCCCAACCTCGTCAACGGCAAGAGTCCCACCATCCCGACGAACAAGGTCAGGCAGGCCGAGGCCGGCATCAAGATCCGTGGCGGCGGCATGAGCCTGTTTGCGACGCTGTTCCGCGCCAAGACCGACGAGGTCAATGTCGACGTGACGACCAGCCCCATCGTCGCCAAGGCCAACAGCTACCGAAGCAACGGCCTGGAGCTTGAGGGCTCGGCCCGCTTCGGTGTCGTCGCGCTGCTGGGTGGCTTGACCTACACCGACGCCAAACAGGCCGACGGCCATGCGCCCAAGCGCCAGGCCAAGGTGGTCTACCAGCTGACACCGACGGTGAATTTCAATGATGCGCTGACGGTCGGCGTCGGCGTCGTCGGCACGACCAAGAGCCTGGACGATGGCCCGGCCGGCCCGCTGACGATCACGCTGCCGGCCTACACCGTCGTCAACGCCTTCGCGAGCTACGCGCTCACCGACAAGGCGACGCTCTCGCTGGCGGCCAACAACCTCTTCAACGAGCTGGCCTACACCGAGAGCAACGACGGCCGCGGCGCCGCGCGGGCCTACACGGGCCGCACGGTGAAGGCCTCGCTGCGCTACAGCTTCTGAATGAGACAGCCCCTCAACGCGGCGGGCTTGGGAGCGGACCGGCGCTCGGTCCGCAGGTTTCATGCGTCGCAGCCGACGCGAACGCGAAATGGACAACTGACATGAACCCTATCCTGGTCCTCGGCGAAGCCCTCGTGGACGAATTTCGCGACGGCGCGGTCGCCGGCGGCGCGCCCTTCAACGTGGCGCGCTCGCTGGCGGCGCTCGGCGTGCCGGTGCGCTTCGTCAGCCGCATCGGCGCGGACGATGCGGCCGGCCGGCTGGTGCTGGACAGCGCCGCGCGCTTCGGCCTTGCGGTGGACGACATACAGCGCGATGCGAACCACGCCACCGGCCGTGTCAGCGTGCATGAGGACGCGGGCGGACATCGCTTCGAGATCCATGCCGATGCGGCCTGGGATCACCTCGAAGCACCGGCCACGGCGCAGGCCGGCATTCTCTATTTCGGCAGCCTCGCGCAACGCCATCCGGTCTCGCGCGCAGCCATCCGCGCCGTCGCCAAGCGCATGAATCCTTCGTCGGGCCCACGCCTGCTCGACCTCAATCTGCGCCCCGGCACCGACACGCCGGAACTGGCCGCAGAAGCGCTGATGCTGGCCGACTGGGTCAAGCTCAACGAGGATGAACTCGGCTGCCTGCTGGCCTGGTTTGAGCCCACGCTGCCGGCACTGATGGCCCGCTTCGCGCTGCAAGGCCTGGTGGTGACGCGCGGCGCCGCCGGCTATGCGCTGCACGGCGAACAGGGCCAGCTGCTGGCGGCAGGGGAGGGCGTTGCCCAGCCGGCCCTCGTCGACAGCGTCGGTGCCGGTGACGGCTTCACGGCCGTGCTGCTGGCTGGCCTGTCGCTGGGCCGCGACCTGGCTGCGACCCTGCGCCTGGCCAACCGCTATGCCGCCATGATCTGCGGCGTACGCGGCCCCTTGCCCAGCGACCCCGCGGCGCTGGCACCGTGGCGCGAGGCCCTGCATGCGCTGCCCGCGGACGAGGGCCGCTGATGAACAAGCCCCGGCTGTCCATCACGCAGATCGTGAACATGAATGTCGGCTTCCTCGGCATCCAGTTCAGCTTCGGCCTGCAGCAGGCCAACATGAGCCCGATCTACCAGATGCTTGGCGCCGAGGGCAAGGACCTGCCGTATCTGTGGCTGGCCGGGCCGGTCACCGGGTTGCTGGTGCAACCCCTCATCGGCGCGATGAGCGACCGCACCACCCACCGCCTGGGCCGGCGCACGCCTTACTTCCTGGTCGGCGCGCTGCTCTGTTCGCTGGGCCTGATGCTGATGCCGTTCAGTCCGGCGCTGTGGTTCGCGGCCGGCCTGCTGTGGATGCTGGACGCCGCCAACAACGTGACGATGGAGCCCTACCGTGCCTACGTCAGCGACCGCCTGCGCGCGGAGCAGCACGCCAGCGGCTTCCTGACCCAGGCCTCGTTCACCGGCCTGGCGCAGACGCTGGCCTATCTGACACCCAGCCTGCTCGTCTTCTTCGGCATGAACAAGGACGCGCTGGGCGCCAACGGCATCCCGGTCGTCACGACGCTGGCCTTCGGCATCGGTGCGCTGCTGTCATTCGCGACGGTCTACTGGTCCATCCGCAAGGTGCCCGAACTGCCGCTGCCAGCCGACGAGGTCGCCCGGCTGCGTGCACTGCCGCATGGCCTGGGCGCGTCGCTCGCCGAGATCTGGGCGGCGTTGCGCGACATGCCGCCGACGATGCGGCGGCTGTGGTGGATGGCGATGTTCCAGTGGTACGGAATGATGTGCTACTGGATCTACATCGTGCCCACGCTGGCGGCGACCCTGTTTGGCACCGACGACGCCAGGAGCGCCGGCTTTCGCGACGCCGCGCTGGTGAACGGCCAGGTCGGTGGCTTCTACAACGCCGTGGCCTTCGTCGCCGCCTTCGCGATGCTGCCCTTCACCAAGCGCTACGGCGCGAAATGGGTGCATGCCTTTGCGCTGGCCTGCGCAGCCGCAGGCATGTGGGCGCTGCCCGGTATCCACGACAAGACCTGGCTGCTGCTGCCCATGGTCGGCATCGGCCTGGCCTGGGGTTCCATCATGGGCAACCCCTACGTGCTGCTGGCCGGCAGCATCCCGCCCGAGCGCGCCGGGGTCTACATGGGCATCTTCAACATGTTCATCGTCATCCCGATGCTGATCCAGGCGGTCACGCTGCCCCTCATCTATGACGGCCTGCTCGGCGGCCGTCCCGAAAACGTCATCCGCCTCGCCGGCGTGCTGCTGGCCCTGGCTGCGCTGTGCGTGCTGCGCGTGCGCCCCGCGAGTCCCGCTTCATGAAGAACCAAGTCCAGCTCATCACCTATGTCGACCGCCTCGGCGGCCAGCGCGGCGGCACCGACCTGATCCGGTTGAAGAACCTGCTGTGCCAGGACGGCTCGCCGCTGCAGGGCGTGTTCGGCGGCGTGCACCTGCTGCCCTTCTTCCACGCCATCGACGGCGCCGATGCCGGCTTCGATCCCATCGACCACACGCAGGTCGACCGGCGGTTGGGCGACTGGAGCGACGTGCGGGCGCTGACCGAGGGCCTGGACGTGATGGCCGACGTCATCGTCAATCACATGTCCAGCGCATCGCCGCAGTTCCTCGATTACCTCGGCAAGGGCGAGGCCTCGACGTATGCGGGCCTCTTTCTGACGCAGGATGCGGTCTTTCCGAACGGCGCGACCGAGCAGGACCTGCGCGCCATCTATCGCCCCCGCCCCGGCTCGCCATTCACCGCCGTGGCGTTGGCCAACGGCGAGCGCCGCACGCTGTGGACGACCTTCACGGCCGCGCAGATCGACATCGCCGTGCGCCACCCCCAGGGCCGCGCCTATCTCGCCGGCATCCTGCAGACCTTCGCCGACAACGGCATCCGCATGGTGCGGCTGGACGCCGTCGGCTACGCCATCAAGAAGGCCGGCGCGAGCTGCTTCATGATGGCCGAGACCTTCGACTTCATCGCCGAGTTCGCCGCCGAGGCGAAGGCGCTGGGCATCGAAGTCCTCGTCGAGATCCATGCCTACTTCCGGCGCCAGATCGAGATTGCCAGCAAGGTCGACTGGGTCTACGACTTCGCGCTGCCGCCGCTGGTGCTGCACGCCTTCAGCCTCAAGACGGCCACGGCGCTGAAACGCTGGCTAGAAATCCGTCCGACCAATGCGCTGACGGTGCTGGATACCCACGACGGCATCGGCATCATCGACATCGGCGCCGACGCGAGCGACCGCGCGGCTCACCCCGGCCTCGTGCCGCCCGAGGAGCTGGACGCGCTGGTGGACCGCATCCACCTGGCCAGCGGTGGCGAGAGCCGACGCGCGACGGGCGCCGCGGCCAGCAACCTCGATCTCTACCAGGTCAACTGCACGTTCTTCGACGCCATGGGCCGCGACGAGACGGCTTATCTGCTGGCCCGCGCCATCCAGTTCTTCCTGCCGGGCGTGCCCCAGGTCTATTACGTCGGCCTGCTGGCCGGCCACAACGACATGGCGCTGCTGGCGCGCAGCCAGGTTGGTCGTGACATCAACCGGCATTTCTACGACGCAGACGAGATCACGCGCGACTGCGAGCGCCCCGTCGTGCGCCGCCTCATCGAACTCATCAAGCTGCGCAATCGCCACACGGCCTTCTGCGGCCGCTTCCAGGTCGAGGCCAGTGGCGACGACGAGCTGCGGCTGCGCTGGCAGCAGGCCGACGAGTGGGCGCAGCTCGACATCAACTTCACCAGCCTTGCCCACGAGCTGAGCTACAGCGCGGACGGCGGCCGCACGGCGCGCTTCGCCTTCAGTTGAGCGTCAGCCTGGCTGCGCAGAATCGCGCCAGTTCAACGCAGCTGGAGTGATGGTCATGTGGAAGATGGTGGTCGGCTTTGCCGTGTTTGCCGCGCTGGCGCTCTTCATCCTGATGAAGAGCGGCGGCAATGTCGACATGGGCGGCGAGAAGCATGACGTGACCGCCGCGCAGGAGCCCGCGGCTTCGGCGGCGGTCGATGCCGCCGTCGCTGCCGCCTCGGCTGCGCTGCCGGCTTCCGCAGCCTCTCAGTGAGCCTCTGAGGCTTCGGCGCTGGCGCGCTGCGGCGCCACCAGCGGCAGCCTCATCAGCATCAGCGTGCCCTGGCCGGGCGTCGAGCGCACCTCGATCTGGCCGCCCAGCACATTGGTCACGATGCTGTGCACGATGTGCATGCCCAGGCCCGAGCCGCCAGTGCCCAGCTTGGTCGTGAAGAAGGGGTCGAAGATGCGCCGCCGCACGGTCTCGTCCATGCCCCGGCCGTCGTCGACGACGCTGAGCTCGGCCTCTGCCTCATTGAGCCGCGCGCAGCGCACCTTCACATGCCCCTGCTCGGCGCCTTCGAAGCCGTGCAGCAGCGCATTCATCAGCAGGTTGGTCAGCACCTGGCCCATCGCGCCGGGATAGCTGTTCATCACCAGGCCGTGGCAGAGATCGGTCTCGATGACGTAGGGCGTGTGCTTGAAGCTGGGCTCGACCATGACCAGCACGTCCTCGACGACCTTGCCGAGGTCGAAGTCGCGCCTCAGGTCGGCCGTCTGGTCGATGGCCACCTGCTTGAAGTCGCGCACCAGGTCGGCGGCCTTCTGCACATTGCGCTGAAGGATGTCCTGGCCGCGCCGCGTGTCGCGCGCCAGTTCGTCCAGCGTGCTGCGCCGCATCGGCGCGCCGCCGCCGAGCATGTTCTCGAGCTGCTTGTAGCGGTCCTCCAGCGCCGACACGACGGTCAACGCATTGCCCAGCGGCGTGTTCAGCTCATGGGCCACGCCGGCCACCAGCCGGCCCAGCGAGGCGAGCTTCTCCGACTCGACCAGCTCGCGCTGCGCCTTCTGAAGCGTCTGAAGCGCCTCGGACAGCTCGGCATTGCTGGCCGTCAACTCGGCCGTGCGCTGCGCCACCGTCTCCTCGAGGTTGACATTGTGCTGGCGCAGCGCCTCGAAGGCCGACAGCAGCGCCTGGCGCATGCGCTCCATAGCCACGCCCACGCGCGCGATCTCGTCCGCGCCGCCCACGTGCAGCGGCTGCTCCAGCCGCCCGGCGGCCAGCGCCTCGGCGGCACCGGTCAGCTCGGTCATGGGCCGGAGCACGTAGCGCTGCAGCACCCACAGCATCAGCACGAGTGACAGCGTCAGCGTCAGGCCGCTGCGCCAGACGGTGCGCCAGACCTCGGCCTGCTTGGACTGCAGCAGCGGCGCTGCGCTCATGCTGACCGTCAGCTTGGCGATCTCGCGGCCGTCGCGCTGGATGGCGCGCGTCTGGCTCAGCGTCAGCGCGGCCTCGCCGGCCTCCTGCGGGCGCTCGAAGGACAGGAAAGGCGCCGACGACGCCGGCTCGACCACCTTGACTGCAACGAAGCGCGGATCGTCCACCTGGGCCTTGACCATGGGCTCGGCCAGGTCCGGCGACACCTGCCAGACCGGCTCGGCCAGAGACAGCGACATGATCTCGCTGGTGCGGGACAGGTCGCGCTTGAGGTCCTCCATCGCTGTCTCGCGCGTCTTCTGCACGTCGTAGAGCAGCACCGACAGCGTTGGCAGCAGCAGGCCGAGCAGCAGCGCCAGCACGACGGCGAATGTCAGCGAATTGCGCTGCAGGCCGAACAGATGCGGAGGCGTCTGCGGCAGGGCGATCGTGGGCGGCGGGGCGGGGCTATCCGGCATGGGTGGCGCGGAGGGTGCGCGGGCGGTCGCGAGGCGGCCCGAGTGTAGGCCGGCAAAACCGGTGCAAATGCGCATTCGAGCCCGGTGAAGCCCGGGTTTTTCCTGGGGAGACGGGGCTGCTGCCGGCGGGGGGGCTGGCCGCACAATCCGCCGCGACCGCGCCTTGGCGGCGCATGTCCAGGAGAAATAACAGTGAAGCGTTGGGTTGGCCTGGCGGCATTGTTCGCTGCGTGTATCGGTATGAATGGCGCCTTCGCGCAGAGCACGTTGCGCATCGGCATGGTGGCGGGGTTCAGCGGCCCCGTGGCCGGTCTCGTGCAGGAGAGCGCCGAGGGCGCGCGCCTGTACTTCGACTCGGTCAATGCCCAGGGCGGCCTCAAGGGCCAGAACATCGAGCTCGTCACGCAGGACGACAAGTACGACGCGGCCACGGCCGTGGCGGCGGCCAAGTCCCTGGCCAGCCAGGGCGTGCTGGCCCTGATGCTAAGCCGCGGCACCGGCCCGACCGAGGCCATGCTGCCCGTGCTGAAGGAAAACCGCCTGCCGCTGATCGCACCGGCCACCGGCGCCATCAGCCTGCACGAGCCGGTGCAGCCCTGGGTCTACCACCTGCGCGCCAGCTACCAGAAGGAGGCCGAGCGCGCGGTCAAGCATCTGGCCGGCATCGGCGTCAAGCGCATCACCATCGTGCAGGTCAACGACCCCTTCGGCAACGACGCCGGCAAGGGCGCCATCAAGGGCCTGGACGACATCAAGCTGCGCGCCATGTCCAATCTGCGCTTCGATCGCAACAAGCCCGACCTGGCGCCGACCATGCAGGCCATTGCCAAGGCCGGCATCGAGGCCGTCGTCATGATCGGCCCGGCCTATGCCGTCGTCGAAGGCGTCAACGCGCTGCGCGCGGCCGGCTCCACGGCCCACGTGGCGACGCTGTCCAACAATGCCTCGGCCGACTTCGTGAAGGCGCTGGGCGAGAACGCGCGAGGCATCGTCGTGACGCAGCTCTTCCCCTACGAGCGCTCCACGTCCAACCCCATGGTGCGGGAGGCGATGGCCCTGGCCAAGCCGGCCGGCCACAACGAACTGACGCCGGCCCAGCTCGAGGGCTTCGCCGCGGCCAAGCTGGTCGTCGAGGCGCTCAAGCGCGCCGGCAAGGACCCGAGCCGCGACAGCCTCGTCAAGGCCCTGGAGGGCCCGCGCATCGACCTTGGCGGCCTGCAGGTGCACTACACCGACAAGGACCACAGCGGACTCGAATTCACCGACGTGTCCATCGTCGGGCCTGACGGCAAGTTCTGGCGGTAGATCGGCGCGCAGCGCCGGCCTCCGCCGCGCGATGATGCGGGCTTTCAACGCGCCGCGTCGCGGTCGGAGGCTGACATGGATCTGGGACTGAAAGGCCGCTGGGCGCTGGTCTGCGCCGCGAGCAAGGGCTTGGGCCGCGGCTGCGCCGAGGCGCTGGTGGCTGAGGGCGCCAACGTCGTCGTCACGGCGCGCGGCGAAAGCGACCTGCTGGCCACGGCCGCGGCGCTGAAGGCGCTGAACCCGGCCGCCGAGGTGCTGGCCGTCATCGGCGACATCGCCACGCCCGAGGGCCGCGCTGCGGCGCTTGCGGCCTGCCCGCAGGTCGACATCCTCGTCAACAACGCCGGCGGGCCGCCGCCCGGCGACTTCCGCGACTGGGGCCGCGAGCAATGGATCGCGGCGCTGGACGCCAACATGCTGGCGCCCATCGAGCTCATCAAGGCCACGGTGGACGCGATGGCGGCGCGCGGCTTCGGGCGCATCGTCAACATCACCTCGGGCGCGGTGAAGGCGCCCATCGACGTGCTGGGCCTGTCCAACGGCGCACGCTCCGGCCTGACCGGCTTCGTCGCCGGCCTGGCCCGCCAGCCCCGCCTGGCCGGCGCCAACGTGACGATCAACAACCTGCTGCCCGGCGCGTTCGACACCGACCGGCTGCGCAAGACGCTGGCGGCCGGCGCGGCCAAAGCTGGGCTCGGCACCGACGAGGTCGCCGCCAAGCGTCGCGCCGCCATCCCGGCTCAGCGCTTCGGCACCGCGGCCGAGTTTGGCGCCATCTGCGCCATGCTGTGCAGCGCGCAGGCCGGCTACCTGACCGGCCAGAACATCCTGCTCGACGGCGGCAACTACCCGGGAACATTCTGATGACGTGGCTCAAGCGCATCCTCGGCGGCCTGCTGCTGCTCATCCTGCTGCTCGCCCTGGCCCTGTGGCTGACGCTGCGCGGCAGCCTGGCCCAGCTCGACGGCGAGCGTGCCGTGCCCGAGTTCAGCGCGCCCGCCGAAGCGCTGCGCGATGCGCGCGGCTACCTGACCGTGACGGCCGAGAACCGCACCGACGTCGCTCGGACGCTGGGCTTCGTGCACGCCCAGGAGCGCTTCTTCCAGATGGATCTGATGCGGCGCAACGCGGCCGGCGAACTGTCGGCGCTGGTCGGCGCCAAAGCCCTGCCGCTGGATAAGGCGCGCCGCGTGCACCGCTTCCGCCACCGCGCCGAGCTGGGCCTGGCCGCGCTGCCGGCCGATGAGCGGGCGCTGCTGGAGGCCTATGTCGGCGGCGTCAATGCCGGCCTCGCGGCGCTGTCCAGCCGCCCGCCGGAATACCTGCTGCTGCGCCAGACGCCCAAGCCCTGGGTCGCGGCCGACACGGTGCTCGTCGCCTACGGCATGTACCTGGACCTGCAGGGCAACCAGGGCCGCGACGACCTCGCGATGGGCCTGCTGCACGACGCCGTGCCGGCCGACTGGTATGCCTTCCTGACTCAGCACAGCGCCGACTGGCAGGCTGCGATGGACGACAGCCGCATGGCCGCCGTGCCTCTGCCTGCGGGCCCGCTGCCCGCCGCGCTGCGCGCCGCCAAGATGGCCTGCAGCGACTGCGGCCTGCGCGACGCGCGCGACCTCGGCAGCAACAATTTCGCCGTCGCGGCCGCGCATGGCGCCCAGGGCCAGGCCATCCTCGCCAACGACATGCACCTGGACCTGCGCAGTCCCGGCACCTGGTTCAAGGCGCGCATGAAGTGGAAGGACGCCGCCGGTGTTCACGACATCGCCGGTGTCACGCTCCCTGGCACGCCGCTTTTGGTCGTGGGCAGCAATGGCCGCGTCGCCTGGGGCTTCACGAACACGACGTCGGACTGGGCCGATGTGGTCACGCTCAAGCTCGACGCCGCCGGCACGCATTACCTGGCAGGCGGCGCCGAGAAGCCACTGCAGCGCAGCGTCGAGCGCATCGAGATCGCCGGCGAGCCAACCGTCGAGCATGTCGTGCTGGAGAGCGAATGGGGGCCGGTCATGCCGCAGAA
>JAEKLF010000075.1 GCA_019509985.1 Burkholderiales bacterium
GGTGGGAGCAGCGGAGGCTCGGGGGGCGGGACGCGAATCCTGTCGACACGTGGCAGCGTGATCTTCGAGCCGCGTACCAACCAGCTCTTCGTGTCGGACATCCCGAGCAAGCTTGAGGAAATCCAGGCCATGATCGCCAAGATCGACATCCCGGTGCGCCAGGTGTTGATCGAGGCTCGCATCGTCGAAGCGAACGACAAGTTTGGCCGCTCGCTGGGCATCAAGCTCGGCGCCAACGACCTGCGTGGCCAGCAGGGAGGCATCCCAGGCTACAGCGTCGGTGGCGGCAACTATGTGACCGTCGGTGGCAACTACAGCGGCATCGGCTCGCAGACGAATCAGGGCGTGGCGGCGAACTACAACAACACGCAGTTCATCAACCTGCCCGCCAACACGTCGTCCGACAGCTTCAGCGGCGGGACAGCCGCGACCGTGGCGCTTTCGCTGTTCAGCGCGACGGCCAACCGCTTCCTCAACCTTGAGTTGTCGGCGCTGGAGTCCGACGGCAAGGGCAAGGTGGTGTCGAGCCCGCGCGTCATCACGGCCGACCAGGTGAAGGCCTTGATCGAACAAGGTGAAGAGCTGCCCTATCAGGTCGCGACGGCCAGCGGTGCGACGTCGATCGCCTTCCGCAAGGCCAACCTCAAGCTCGAGGTCACGCCGCAGATCACCCCCGAGGGCAGTGTCATCCTGAGTGTCGACGTGAACAAGGACAGCCGCGGCACGCTGACGCCTCAGGGCTACGCCATCAACACCAAGCACGTGCAGACGCAGGTGCTGGTCGAGAACGGCGGCACGGTCGTCATCGGCGGCATCTACACGCAGGACGAGGGCGAGACCGTCAACAAGGTGCCGGTGCTGGGCGATGTGCCCTTCCTGGGCAACTTGTTCAAGAACAAGACCCGTACGACTTCCAAGACCGAGCTGCTGATCTTCCTGACGCCCAAGGTCGTCAGCGAGCGGGCTACGGTGCGCTAAAGCATTCAGAGATATCCAGGAGTTCGAGCATGTTGCAAACCATCGTCACGCAGGGCTGGCGTCGCCTTGCCCAGGCTGCGCTGGGTCTGGGAATGGCCGCGTTCCTGTCGGCCTGCGGCGGCGGCGGGGGCAGCGCCGGGGACACCGTATTTCCCGGTGGTGGTGGTACCGGCGGGACCGGTGGGAATTCCGGGCCCGTCGCGGCCGACCTCGTCGTCACGTTGAGCGGCTCGACGCTGCCAACCGATGGGACCGGTTCGGTCCTTGTAACCGTGTATGCGGTCGATGCCAAGCGCAACACCATTGCCGACGTGCCGGTCTCTGTTTCCGTCGACTCGAATGCGCTGGTATCGACCAGCGCCGCCAAGACCGACGCCACCGGTGTCGTGACCGGCTCGGTTCGTATCGGCGCCGACCAGTCCAAGCGCACGATCACCGTGACCGCGGCAAGCGGCTCGATCACGAAGACTGCGCAGATCACGGTGGTCACTCCGTCGCCGACTGGCACGACCACAGGGCCGGCACTGACCGTCGCGCTATCGACAACGCAGATCACACCTGCAGTCGGCTCCACGGTGACTGTGCAGCTGAAGTCGTCTACCGGCGTGGCCATGTCCGATATCGTCGTCAGCCTGTCCACGGGCCGCGGCAACCTGGCTGATCTGTCGGTAGCCACCGTGCGTACCGACGCGAATGGGCAGGCCACGGCCACCCTCAAGGCCAGCCCTTCCGGCGTAACGGGCGCCGACTACGTCACCGCCTTCGCCACCATTGGTGCGGTCACCGTGAGTGCCCAGCAGGCCTTCACCGTGGCGAATGCTCTGCCGACGCTGGCAGTGGACAAGCCATCGATCACGCTGCGCCTGTCGCAGGGGCCGCAGACCGTGACCGCGACGCTGCGTGACGCTGCCGGCTTGCCGGTGGCCAACCAGCTGGTGCAGTTCGCGCCGTCCAGCATCATCGACCTGACGGCCTCGCCGGATACCGGCAAGACCGACACCAACGGCAACGTCACCAGCACCATCAAGCTGGGCACCTTTGCCGGTGCCACGTCGGTGACCGACACGCTGAGAGTGACGGCCAATTACGCGACGCAGTTCCTGAGCAACGACGTCATCGTGCAGATCGTCGGCGAGTCCCCGACCGCGACGATGACGCTGAGCAACTCCACGATCAACTCGACGACGGCGTCGTCGACCGTGAGCGTGCTGGTGCGCGACGTCGCCGGCAATCCGGTGTCGGGTCAGCTCGTCCAATTCAGCTCGCAGTTCGGTCTCGTCAAGTTCGATGCGTCGACGGCGCTGACCGATGCGACCGGCCTCGCCAAGGTCACCGCCACGCCGTCCGTGTCGAGCTCCAATGGCGCCGACGTCATCAAGGCTAGCGTCACGGTCAACAACATCGCAGCGACGGACAGCAAGCCGGTGCAAGTGGTCAGTGCTGCTTCGCCCGGTACGCCGGTGCTCCAGTTGAGCCTGTCGTCCACCTCCGTCAGCTCCGCCGTGCCGGCCACGGTCACGGCAACCCTGACGGATTCGCGCGGCCAGCCAGTGGCCGGCCAGGTAGCGACCTTCACCGTCGTGCGCGGCCTGGGCCGTACCAACGTCGGCACTGCACTGACAGACGTCAACGGCAAGGCCGTCGTGCTGCTGTCGCCCACGTCGTCGACATCGGCAGGCGCCGATGAGGTCTCTGTCACCATCCAGTACGCTGGGACCACGCTGTCGGCGAGCCAGGGTTTCCAGGTGCAGGCCACGAATGCGACGATCGTCAGCTTCACCGGTCCGGCGTCGCTGTCAGCCTACGGCCAGGACGTCCTGACACTGACCTTGACTGGGGCTGCAGTGGATTCGCCGGTCAAGCTGAGCGTGTCGTCTTCCTGCGCGGCGGCTGGCAAGGCAACCGTTTCGCCGTCGTCCATCTCCGCCACGAGCAATGTGGTGACGCTGCAATACCGCGACAGCGGTTGCGGTGCGATCCAGCCCTCGGACCTGCTGCAAGTCGTCATCGACGGCACCTCGACGGCCAAGCAGTTGACGCTGCCCATCGACGCGCCGGCCGCCTCCAGCATCGCCTTCATATCGGCGGTGCCCGAGCAGATCTTCCTGAAGGGATCGGGCTTCACGGAATCCTCAGTCGTCACCTTCGAAGTGCGCGATTCGGCCGGCAACACGCTGCCCAACAAGAGCGTCGACCTCAAGCTGCTGACCGGAGCCGGTGGCGTGACCATGCAAGGCGGGCTGGGCGTTGGCTCCAGCTACGCCACGCAGTCCAACGCGAGCGGCCGCGTCTCGGTGCAGGTGAACTCGGGCACCCAACCCACGCCGGTGCGTATCCAGGCCACGTTGTCTGGCACCTCCATCAGCACGGTGTCCAGCAACCTGAGCGTCGGCATCGGCCTGCCCTCGCAGCTCAACTTCTCGATGTCCCAGAAGACCATCAACATCGAGGGTTACAACATTGACAACGTCCCGAACACCTACACGATCATCGCGGCCGACCGCAGCGGCAACCCCGTGCCGATCGGAACCTCGATCAACTTCGTGACGGAAGGCGGCCAGGTCGAGTCCATCAAACAGATCCAGCAGATCAACGGCATCTCGCAGACCACGGCCAACTTCGTGTCCGCCGAGCCCCGACCTGCCGATGGCCGCGTGACCATCGTCGCCTACGCACTGGGCGAGGAGTCGTTCATCGACAAGAACGGCAACAACACCTACGACAGTGGCGAAGACTTCCAGGATCTGGGCAACATCTTCAAAGACCGCAACTATGACGGCCTCTTCGATCCAGCTTTCGACGAGTACATCGGCCTGAGCATCAACAACAGCAGCGCCTGCGCGTCCACCGGCGGGTCTGCTGCGTTGCTGGCCCTGGGCGCCGCGATCCCGAGCGTGCCGGGAACCTGCGACGGCAAGTGGAGCGGTGCGGGTCAGGTCTATGTGCGGCGTGCGGTCGAGACGGTGTTGTCGACGTCGGGCAGTGGTGCGCTGTGGCTGAATACGACGAACGTGGCATTGGCGAACAGCCCGGTCACGTTGCAGGTGTCCGGCAATCCCGCGAACACTCAGTCGTTCTATCCGGCTGGCAACCCGTCCACTGACACGATCTGCACGACGCTGAAGTCGGGCGGCTTCACGCTGATCGCCGCGGATGCCAACCCGATTCGCCTCAACCCGATGGCGGCTGGCACGACCGTCTCCGCGTCGACACCGACAACGGGTTTCAGCACGACGATCAACAGCGGCTCGCCGATTCCGAGTTCGGCGAGCGCAACGACCGTGAGCGTGGGTTATTCCTTTGACACGGCCGTCTCCGGTTTCGTGTCCGTCAGCTTCAAGTCGCCCAGCGGCACGGTGACTGGTTCCACCTTCACCGTCAACCTGAAGAACTCCTGCCCCTGAATGTGTCCCTGAAGCTCTCGCTCGTCGGCATGCCCGGCGGTGGCAAGTCCACCGTCGGCAGACAGCTGGCGCGTCAGATCGGCGTGCCTTTTGTCGACTCGGACCACGAGATCGAGCTGCGCATCGGTGGCAGCATCAAGCAGTTCTTCGAGCGTCACGGCGAAGACGAGTTCCGGGATGTTGAGACCGACGTCATCGCCGATCTGACGGTCCGCCCGGGCGACTGCGTCCTTGCCACCGGCGGCGGCGCCATACTCCGGGAGCGCAACCGCGAGTTGCTGCATGCCGGCACGACAGTGCTCTACCTGCGCTCCACGCCCGAGGATTTGTTTCGGCGCCTGCGCCACGACACCACGCGCCCGCTGCTGCAGGTCCGCGATCCGCTGGCCAAACTGCGCGAGTTGCATCACCAGCGCGATCCGCTCTACCGCCGCTGCGCTCACTATGTGCTGGAGAGCGCGCGGCCGTCGGTGCATGCGCTCGTCAACATGGCCCTGATGCAATTGGAATTGGCCGGGTTGCTGGATCCAACCCGGGTCGCGGCCACCGTGGGGGCAGAGCCTCTCTGACCGTGGTCCGGAGAGGCGGCTCTTACACTTCGCCGCATGCCTGCCACCGACACCGTCCACATTGACCTCCCCGACGACCGCGACTATGAGATCCGCATCGGTTCGGGCCTGCTGAGCGCGGCAACGAGCTGGGAAGGTTTGCCCAAGGCGGCAACGGCGGTCATCGTCAGCAACGACACCGTGGCACCCCTCTACGCCGAGCGCTTGCGTGAGCAACTCCAGGGCGTCTACGCCCGGGTCGATCTTGTCGTGTTGCCAGACGGTGAGCGGCACAAGGACTGGGCCAGCCTGAATCGCATCTGCGACCACCTGCTCGGTGAAGCCCTGGACCGCAGGACCGTGCTGTTCGCCCTTGGCGGCGGCGTCATCGGTGACATGACGGGCTTCGCGGCGGCCATCTACATGCGCGGCGTGCCCTTCGTGCAGGTGCCGACTACGCTACTGGCTCAGGTCGACTCTTCGGTCGGCGGCAAGACGGCGATCAACCATCCGTTGGGCAAGAACATGCTCGGCGCCTTCTACCAGCCCGAGCGCGTCATCGCCGACCTCGATACGCTGGATACCCTGCCCGACCGCGAGCTACGCGCCGGCCTGGCTGAGGTCATCAAGTACGGTCCCATCGCCGATGCCGGCTTCCTGTGCTGGATCGAGGACAACCTCGACGCGCTGCTCGCTCGCGACAAGGCAGTGCTTGGCTACGCGGTGCGGCGCAGCTGCGAGATTAAGGCCGACGTTGTCGGGCAGGATGAGCGCGAACAGGGGCTGCGGGCCATCCTCAACTTTGGCCACACCATCGGCCACGCCATCGAGGCTGGCCTCGGCTATGGCGAGTGGCTGCATGGTGAGGCGGTCGCCTGCGGCATGGTGCTGGCGGCGGACCTGTCGCAGCGCATGGGCTTGATGCCGGCGGATTTCGTTGAGCGCCTGCGCGCGCTGATCGAGCGCGCCGGCCTGCCGGTACAGCCGCCCAAGTTGGGCGCGGAGCGCTATCTGCGGCTGATGCGGGTGGACAAGAAGGCCGAGTCGGGCGCGATCCGCTTCGTGCTCATCGAGGAACTCGGCCGTGCCGGGCTGCATGCGGTGCCTGACGCGCGCATCGTCGAAACGCTGGCCGCTCACGGAGCGGCCTGACGTGAGCGCGGTGCGCCCGGTCTATGCCGCCGACCCGGCGCGCAGCCGTGGCCGCCGGCTGCCTGAACCGGCCGCGCCGACGCGCAGCGAATTCCAGCGCGACCGCGACCGCATCATCCACAGCACGGCCTTCCGCCGCCTGGTTTACAAGACCCAGGTCTTCCTCAACCACGAGGGCGATCTGTTCCGCACGAGGCTGACCCATTCGCTTGAAGTGGCGCAACTCGGCCGTTCGATCGCGCGCAGCCTCGGGCTGGACGAGGATCTCGTCGAGGCCGTGGCGCTGGCCCACGACCTGGGCCACACGCCCTTCGGTCATGCGGGGCAGGACGTGCTGGACGACTGCATGCGCGGCCACGGCGGGTTCGAGCACAACCTGCAGTCGTTGCGCGTCGTCGACCATCTGGAACAGCGATACCCGGCCTTCGACGGCCTCAACCTGTGCTTCGAGACCCGTGAGGGCATCCTCAAGCATTGCTCGCGGCGCAATGCCGAGCTGATCGAGGCGGCCGAGCCCGGCGGCGTTGGTGCGCGCTTCTTGCATGGTGGACAACCCAGCCTCGAGGCCCAGCTCTGCAATCTGGCCGACGAGGTGGCCTACAACGCCCATGATGTAGACGACGGCGTGCGCTCGGGCTTGATCGAGCTGGAGCAGTTGCTGGAGGTGGGACTCGTGCGGGAGCACTGGAGGGCTGCGCTGGACGCCCATCCCGGCTTGGCCGGCAAGCGCCTGTTGTTCGAGACGATCCGCCGCATGTTGTCGGCCCAGGTCTACGACATCATCGACGCGACCCGCGCTTCCTTGGCGGAAGCAGCCCCGCGCGATGTGGAGGCGGTACGTCGTGGCGACAGTCCCTTGCTGCGCTTCAGCTCCGAGATGCGAACCAAGAGCACTGCGCTGAAACGCTTCCTGTTCGCCAACCTCTACCGGCACCCCCAGGTCCAGTCCACGCGTGCACGGGCTGAGCAGGTGCTGCGCGATCTCTTCGCGGCCTATTCGAGCGACGGAAGCCAGATGCCTGCCGACTTCGCCGAGCGGGAGGACCGGGAACGCGCTTGCGCCGACTACATCGCCGGCATGACCGATCGGTTCGCGATTCGCGAGCACCAGAGGCTGACGGGGAAGAACCTGTTCTGACGATAGGAATCGATCGGGTTCAAAAATGGGGTCGGAGTCGATTATCCTTGTCGCATCGCCCCGCTTGATAGGCGACAAGGACCCCCGATGGCTCGTCTTCCTCGCCTGATCCTGCCCGGTCAGCCACACCACGTCATCCTGCGCGGCAATAACCGGCAGGCCATCTTCTTCAGCGATCACGACCGCGAGCATTTGCTGGCGACGCTGGCCGAAGCCACCGCGCAATACCGCGTCGCCGTCCACGCCTATGTGCTGATGGACAACCACCTTCATCTGTTGCTGACCCCGCCTACGGCAGATGCGCTTAGCCGCATGATGCAATCTCTGGGGCGGCGGTATGTGGGCTGGTTCAATGCGAGACACCAGCGTAGCGGGACGCTTTGGGAAGGGCGCTTTCGCGCTGGCCTCATCGAGGGGGAGCGCCATCTGCTGGCCTGCATGCGCTACATCGAGCTGAACCCGGTGCGCGCCGGTCTTTGTACGGAGGCTGCCCAATGGCCGTGGTCCAGCGCGGCCCACCACCTGGGTCTCGCCCGAAGCAGCCTGGTCATTGAGCATGAGCTGTATTGGTCACTGGGCAACACACCCTTCGAGCGCGAGCATGCCTACCGCGAGTTCGTTGCCCAGGGAGTGCCGTCATCCGAACTGACGCAGTTCACGGATGCGGCTTTGCGCGGCCGTCCGGTCGGTAGCGAAACCTTCTTGAAGCCGCTGACCATTGACCATGGCGCCATCGTGATCCAACGCCCCCGGGGGCGGCCCCGCAAAATGCCTGCGGTGCCTCGTCCGGCGGTGCGTGACTGAGCCTCGACTATGGCCCCATTTAAAAACATTCCTGCATTAGGGAGTAAATAAATTGTCTCTGACCCCAATTTAATCAAGTTGCCGCATTTGCTGCGCTGCAGTACGCTCCCGCCCTGTTGTGTTCCAGGAGGGCGCCATGAGCCACGCTGCGCAGATTCAGTCCGAGATCCAAGACCTCACCGAGCACGGGCTCTACCGGCCGGCGAATGAAAAGGACGCATGCGGCCTGGGCTTCGTGGCCCACATCAAGGGGCAGAAGGCGCATCACATCGTCCAGCAGGGCCTGAAGATCCTCGAGAACCTGGATCACCGCGGCGCGGTCGGTGCCGACAAGCTCATGGGCGACGGCGCCGGCATCCTGATCCAGATCCCGGACGAGTACTACCGCGCGGAGATGGCCCTGCAGGGCATCACGCTGCCGCCACCCGGCGAATACGGCGTCGGCATGATCTTCCTGCCCAAGGAGCACGCCTCCCGCCTGGCTTGCGAACAGGAACTCGCGCGAGCCATCAAGGCCGAGGGCCAGGTGCTGATTGGCTGGCGCGACGTGCCGGTGGACCGCGACATGCCGATGTCGCCCACCGTGCGCGAGAAGGAGCCGGTGATCCGCCAGATCTTCATCGGCCGCGGCCCGGACATCATCGTGCCCGATGCGCTGGAGCGAAAGCTCTACGTCATCCGCAAGACCGCCTCCAGCGCCATCCAGGCGCTCAAGCTCACGCACAGCCGCGAGTACTACGTGCCCAGCATGAGCTGCCGCACGGTCATCTACAAGGGCCTGCTGCTGGCCGACCAGGTCGGCAAGTACTACCTGGACCTGGCCGACCCGCGTGTCGTCTCGGCCATTGCGCTCGTTCACCAGCGCTTCTCGACCAACACCTTCCCCGAGTGGCCGTTGGCCCACCCCTACCGCATGGTCTGCCACAACGGCGAGATCAACACGGTCAAGGGCAACTTCAACTGGATGCGTGCCCGCGAAGGCGTCATGAAGTCGCCCGTGCTGGGTGACGACCTGAAAAAGCTCTACCCGATCAGCTTCGAGCACCAGTCCGACACGGCCACATTCGACAACGCCATCGAGCTGCTGACGATGAGCGGCTACCCGCTCGCTCACGCGGCCATGATGATGATCCCCGAGGCCTGGGAGCAGCATGAGCTGATGGACGAGCGCCGGCGTGCGTTCTACGAGTACCACGCGGCCATGATGGAACCCTGGGACGGCCCGGCGGCCATGGCCTTCACCGACGGCCGCCAGGTCTGCGCCGCGCTGGACCGCAATGGCCTGCGCCCCGCGCGCTATTGCATCACCGACGACGACCTCGTCGTGCTGGCGTCCGAATCCGGCGTGCTGCCCATTCCCGAGGCCAAGATCGTCAAGAAGTGGCGCCTGCAGCCCGGCAAGATGTTCCTCATCGACTTGGAGCAGGGCCGCATCGTCGACGACGAAGAGCTGAAGAACCAGTACGCCAATGCGCGCCCCTATCGCCAGTGGATCGAGAACGTCCGCGTCAAGCTCGACGACATCGAGGTGCCCACCGCCGAGCCCGCGTTGTTCGAAGCCAGCCTGCTCGACCGCCAGCAAGCCTTCGGTACGACGCAGGAGGACCTGAAGTTCCTGCTCGCACCCATGGCCGCGAACGGAGAAGAGGGCATCGGGTCCATGGGCAACGACTCGCCGCTGGCCGTGCTGTCGGGCAAAAACAAGCCGCTCTACAACTACTTCAAGCAGCTCTTCGCCCAGGTCACGAACCCGCCGATCGACCCGATCCGCGAAAACATCGTGATGTCGCTGAACAGCTTCATCGGCCCCAAGCCCAACCTGCTGGACATCAACGCCGTCAACCCGCCGATGCGTCTGGAGGTCAGCCAGCCCATCCTGGACTTCGACGACATGGCGCGCCTGCGTGGCATCGAGGCGCCCACCCACGGCAAGTTCAAGCCCAGCGAACTCGACATCACCTACCCGCGCGATTGGGGCCGTGCCGGCGTCGAGGCGCAACTCGCCTCGCTGTGCGCGTCAGCCGTCGATGCGCTCAAGACGGGCCACAACATCCTCATCATCACGGACCGTCACCTGAGCCGTGAACGCATCGCCATCCCCGCGCTGCTGGCGTTGTCGGCCGTGCACCACCACTTGGTCCGCGAAGGCCTGCGCACGACGGCCGGACTGGTTGTCGAGACCGGCACGGCGCGCGAAGTGCACCACTTCGCCGTGCTGGCAGGCTATGGCGCCGAAGCCGTCCATCCCTACCTCGCGCTTGAGACGCTGGAGGCCATGAAGGACGAACTGCCGCCCAAGCTGACCGGCGAGCAGGCCCGCTACAACTACATCAAGGCGGTGGGCAAGGGTCTGTCCAAGATCATGTCCAAGATGGGCATCTCGACCTACATGTCCTACTGCGGCGCGCAGATCTTCGAGGCCATCGGCCTGAAGGCGGATTTCGTCGAGAAGTACTTCCGCGGCACGGCCACGCAGGTCGGCGGCATCGGCGTGTTCGAGGTGGCCGAGGAGGCCATCCGCATGCACGAGGCCGCCTTCGGCGACGACCCGCTGCTGGACAGCATGCTGGAGACCGGTGGCGAGTACGCCTGGCGCGTCCGCGGCGAAGAGCACATGTGGACGCCTGACGCCATCGCCAAGCTGCAGCACAGCGCGCGCAGCGGCAAGTTCGAGACCTACAAGGAATACGCCCAGCTCATCAACGACCAGAGCAAGCGCCACATGACGCTGCGCGGCCTGTTCGAGTTCAAGTTCGACCCCGCGAAGGCCGTGCCGCTGGAAGAGGTCGAGTCGGCCGCTGACATCGTCAAGCGCTTCGCCACCGGGGCGATGTCGCTGGGCTCCATCTCCACCGAGGCGCACGCCACGCTGGCCGTGGCCATGAACCGCATCGGCGGCAAGAGCAACACGGGTGAGGGCGGTGAAGACCCGGCCCGCTACCGCAACGAGCTCAAGGGCATCAAGATCACCGATGGCACCAAGATCAGCGATGTGATCGACGGCAAGGTCATTGCCGTTGACTACGCGCTGAAGGAAAACGACAGCCTGCGCTCCAAGATCAAGCAGGTGGCGTCGGGCCGCTTCGGCGTCACGACCGAATACCTGGTCAGTGCCGATCAGATCCAGATCAAGATGGCCCAGGGTGCCAAGCCGGGCGAAGGCGGCCAGTTGCCCGGCGGCAAGGTGTCCGAGTACATCGGCATGCTGCGCCATTCGGTGCCGGGCGTCGGCCTCATCAGCCCGCCGCCTCATCACGACATCTACTCCATCGAGGACCTGGCCCAGCTCATCCACGACCTGAAGAACGTCAACCCGAAGGCGGACGTGTCGGTGAAGCTGGTGTCCGAGGTGGGCGTGGGCACGGTGGCCACCGGCGTGGCCAAGGCCAAGGCCGACCACATCGTCATCGCCGGCCACGACGGTGGTACGGGCGCGTCGCCCTGGTCGTCCATCAAGCACTGCGGCACGCCGTGGGAGCTGGGCCTGGCCGAGGCGCAGCAGACGCTGGTGCTGAACCGCCTGCGTGGCCGCGTGCGCGTGCAGGCCGACGGCCAGATGAAGACCGGCCGCGACGTCGTCATCGGCGCGCTGCTGGGTGCCGACGAGTTCGGCTTCGCGACCGCGCCGCTGGTCGCCGAGGGCTGCATCATGATGCGCAAGTGCCACCTGAACACCTGCCCGGTCGGCGTGGCCACGCAGGACCCGGTGCTGCGCAAGAAGTTCACCGGCCGCCCCGAACACGTCGTCAACTACTTCTTCTTCGTCGCCGAGGAAGCGCGCCAGATCATGGCCCAGCTCGGCGTGCGCAAGTTCGACGAACTGATCGGTCGCGCTGACTGGCTGGATACCAAGAAGGCCATCACGCACTGGAAGGCCAAGGGCCTGGACTTTGCCCGCATCTTCTACCGCCCCGGTTTCGACAAGGTGCCGGCCGACGTCGCGCGCATCCACACGGATGTGCAGGACCACGGCCTGGCTCGCGCGCTGGACGTCAAGCTTATCGAGAAGTGCCAGCCCGCTTTCGAGCGCGGCGAGAAGGTGCAGTTCATGCAGGAGGTGAGCAACGTGCGCCGCACGGTGGGCGCCATGCTGTCCGGCGAGCTGATCCGTCGCAGGCCCGAGGGCCTGCCCGACCAGACCATCTTCATCCAGATGGAAGGCACCGGTGGCCAAAGCTTCGGCGCCTTCCTGGCCCAGGGCATCACCTTCTACCTGATCGGTGACGCCAACGACTACACCGGCAAGGGCCTCTCGGGCGGTCGCGTCGTCGTGCGCCCCAGCATCGACTTCCGCGGCGACGCGACGAAGAACATCATCGTCGGCAACACCGTGCTCTACGGCGCGACGCGCGGCGAGGCCTTTTTCCGCGGTGTGGCGGGCGAGCGCTTCGCGGTGCGCCTGTCGGGCGCCACGGCGGTCGTCGAAGGCACGGGCGACCATGGCTGCGAGTACATGACCGGCGGCACCGTGGCCGTGCTCGGCAAGACGGGCCGCAACTTCGCCGCCGGCATGAGCGGCGGCATCGCCTACGTGTTCGATGAGGACGGCCACTTCGCCAAGCGCTGCAATCCCAGCATGGTGGCGCTGGAGAAGCTGATGACGGCCCAGGAGCAGGAAGCCGGCGTCGACCGCGCGATCTGGCACCGCACGAAGAGCGTGGACGGCGTGGACCGCGAAGTCCAGACCGACGAGGTCATCCTGAAGAAGCTGCTGGAGGACCACCACCGCTGGACCGGCAGCCAGCGCGCCCGCGACATCCTCGACCACTGGGCCGAGTCGCGCGCCAAGTTCGTCAAGGTCTTCCCGCACGAGTACCGCCGTGCTCTCGGCGAGATCAATGCCGCCAAGGAAGCCGCACAAACCATTGCTCAGGCCAAGGCGCCTGAAGCCGTCAAAGTTTGAAGAATTTGCGGGACAGACCGCCCGAGCGCAGCGAGTAGCTCTGTCCCCAACTGACTAAGGAATCGACATGGGAAAAGTCACTGGCTTCCTGGAATACGAGCGTCTCGAAGAGGGCTACGAGCCTGCGCCCGTCCGCCTGAAGAACTACAAGGAATTCGTCATCGGCCTGAACGTCGAGCAGGCCAAGCAACAGGGCGCGCGCTGCATGGACTGCGGCACGCCGTTCTGCAACAGCGGCTGCCCGGTCAACAACGTCATCCCAGACTTCAACGACCTCGTCTACCGCGGCCGCACCGAAGACTGGAAGAACGCCATCCTCGTGCTGCACAGCACGAACAACTTCCCCGAGTTCACCGGCCGCATCTGCCCCGCACCCTGCGAGGCGGCCTGCACGCTGAACGTCAATGACGACGCCGTGGGCATCAAGTCCATCGAGCACGCCATCATTGACCGCGCTTGGGCCGAAGGCTGGGTCGCGCCGCAGCTGCCCAAGGTCAAGACCGGCAGGACCGTCGCCGTCGTCGGCTCCGGCCCCGCTGGCCTGGCCGCGGCGCAGCAGCTGGCGCGTGCCGGCCACAGCGTCACCGTCTTCGAAAAGAACGACCGCGTCGGCGGTTTGCTGCGCTACGGCATCCCGGACTTCAAGATGGAGAAGTCCCACATCGACCGCCGCGTCGAGCAGATGCAGGCTGAGGGCGTCGAATTCCGCACCGGCGTGCTGATCGGCGCGATGCCCGAAGGCTCCAGGGTCACCAACTGGGCCAAGGAAACCATTTCGGCGGATGACCTGAAGGCGCAGTTCGACGCCGTGGTGTTGACCGGCGGTGCCGAGCAATCGCGTGACCTGCCCGTGCCTGGCCGCGAACTGGCCGGCGTGCACTTCGCCATGGAGTTCCTGCCGCAACAGAACAAGATCAACGCCGGCGACAAGCTCAAGGGCCAGCTGCGCGCCGACGGCAAGCATGTCATCGTCATCGGCGGCGGCGACACCGGCAGCGACTGCGTCGGCACCAGCAACCGCCACGGCGCCAAGAGCGTCACCCAGTTCGAGCTTCTGCCCCAGCCGCCCGAAGTCGAAGACCGCCCGCTGACCTGGCCCTACTGGCCCATCAAGCTGCGCACCTCGTCCAGCCACGAGGAAGGCTGCGAGCGCGAGTTCGCCATCGCCACCAAGGAATTCCTCGGTGAGAAGGGCAAGCTCACCGGCGTCAAGACCGTGCGCCTGCAATGGCAGGGCGGCAAGATGATCGAGGTCGAGGGCAGCGAGCAGATCCTGAAGGCCGACCTGGCCCTGCTTGCCATGGGCTTCACGGCGCCCGTCGCGACCGTGCTGGACGCTTTCGGTGTCGACAAGGATGTGCGCGGCAATGGCAAGGCGTCGACCGAAAGGCGGTGGATGAGTACCTGATGGGGACGAGCAGCCTGCCGCGCTGAGCACAGCTCCCGGCTGGTTGCACTTAGAAGAACAAGGCCGCCTCGAGGGCGGCCTTGTCGTTGGTGAGGTGATGCGGTTGAAACTCAGTTGTTGATGATGATTTCCCGCCAGTTCAGGCGATGCAGGCCGAGGGCCGGCGGGGACAGCGTGCGCGGTGTCTGCTGGCCCGAGGTCCCCCCCGAACGGTCGATGTTGCCGCCCGCGACGAGCGCCGACTTGCCGACACCGTTGACGTTGATGCTGTAGTACTGCAGGTCGATGACGATGCCGTTGGTGGAGTTCACGTAGCAGGCCTGGCCGCCGTCCTTAAGCCCGCAGAAGCCCGAGCCCAGGTCGATCGCGTAGATGCGGCTGGTGCCGTTCGGCGAGCAGGCATCAGTAGAAGTGGGAGACGTAGCCGCGAAGGCGACTGTGCCGTAGAACGAGGTCGGGTCGGTCAGCACGCGCCAGCCGGTGCCGCTGGACGACACACCGAGATCGACATACCAGCCCAGTTGGCTGCGCAGGTCGAGCGCGATCTTGGTGCTGAGGTCGGTGAGTTGCCTCATGTTGGACACGGTCAGCGGAAAGCGCAGGCCGGAGGGCAGGTCCGACGGAATTCCTGAGATGCTGCCGTCGTTGCTGAATGCGGCGTTCGTGCCGTCGATGATGGCGAAGAAGCGTTGCGCCTGGCCGTTGCTCAGGTCGCTCGAGTCCAGCAGGCGGCCGGTGCCGACGGTGATGTAGCGGCGGTTCGTGCCAGGCTGGACCACCGGCAACGGCTTGCTGGTGACCGGCAGCGGATTGCCGTCCGAGTCCGTCAACGACGCGAACTTCACTGGCGTCGGATAGCCTCCCGAGCCCGTGACATCGAGTCGCCAAAGGTTGCCCATCAGGTCGCCGCCATAGATGGCGTCGGCAACGCCGTCCGTCAGGTCGAGCACGAAGGCGTTGATGTGGGCCAGGCCGGCCTGATTGCCGGCCGAGCAGGCACTGCAGGGGGCCGCGACCTTTTCGAGCAAGGCGCCGTTGCGCGGGTTGATGAAGAAGAAGTAGCCCCTGCCGCTGGTGTTGTTGTACCCGGAGCCGACGACGACGACCCAGCCATATTTGCGGGTCTTGACGACCACCGGCTGGCCATAGGTGTAGCCGAGGTCGGCATCGGTGAACTCCCACAGCACCTTGCTGGCCGCCGTGGATTCGCTCGTCACCGACGCCGGGTTGGTGACGTCGAGCGCGTAAATGGCCTTGCCGCCCTTGCCGAAGCCACCAATCAGCAGCGTGTGCCAGTCGGTTCCGCTGCCACCGGCCGTGCGGCCGAAATCGACGTCGATGCTCATGGGGCTGGCGTCGGCGAGGAAGTGGTGAACAAAGTCGGGATTGCCGACGGAGGCCAGGCCATTGGTGCTGGGCGTCCCGGTCGGACCAGCGATCAACGCGCTGGGGACGTAGGCCCAGACTTCACGCCCTGCGGTGCTGCCGGTCAGCGTGCCGTCTACCGCATGCACCATGCCGGCATTCGTCGCGACGTAGACCATCGGTGTGCGGTTGGCGTACGTGATTTTGAAGGTGTCGTAGCCGGGATTGTTGGCGCTGGAGTAGGGCGCTGCCGGCGGGCCGACGGGGCGCGCCTTGGCATCGACGATATCGCCGACGAGATTGGCGCGGTCCCGATAGGCATGCGTGGAACCGGATACCGTAGAAGACCGCTCGTTCGTTCGGTCTCCGCGGATGTAGTTCAGGTAGTTGCTGGCGTCGTTGCCACTGACGTAGGACGTATCCAGAGCGGTCAGTTGTTCAGTCGTGAGCTTCGACGTCCGGAATGTCACGCCGACCTTGCTTGTGGGGTTGTAGGTGACGATATTGCGTCCCGTGTCCCAGCCCGTGCCGGATGCCTGGGTGGCCAGCGTGTTGGAGAACGTCCACTGCGGCCGCAGAGTCGGCAGGCCGGTCTGCACATCGAAGCTCGCATTGCTGGCGATCAACTCCCCCGTCCACGACTTGGCGTCGTACTTGGTGGAGTAGGCGGCCACGCCGAGGGCCGACACCTGCGGGAGTGCTGTCGAGAACGAGGTGGAGTAGGCGCTGAGCTGTGAGGCGATGCTGGAGAAGGCCTTGTTGAGGCCATTGACCATCAGGTCGGCCTGCGCGGCGCTGTAATAGTTGTCCGGCCGCGGGGAGCCATCGGACATGGTGTCGGTCGTCGTGGACCACCAGAACTTCGTTGCGGCGTTGTTGGCGAACTGCGAAGGTGTCGCCGTGGATGCCGAGTAGTTCGCCGGGGGCGTGAAGCCACCATACTTGGCCGCCAGGTAAAACTGGTTGTTCGACTTGAATGTCTGGTACTCCATCACGTCCAGCCAGTAGGTCTGGATGGTTTGGGTGCCCGACAGGTCGGAGCGGATGTCGTTCACGTTGGCCCAGTAAGCCAGGCCGGACATCAGGGCGCCGTTGTTGCTGCAGCAGCCGTTGTAATTCTGGGCCGTGCCCAGCGAATTGCCGATGCCCTGCAGAACGCCCACCTTGTTCGTCCAGTCTTGCGCATCGACGCCGGTGTCGGCTGCCACTTCCGCCGGCTTGGCTGGCTCGGACGCCCCGGTGGCACCGGGCAGGTTGCGGTCGGCGTGGGTGTTCGCATCGCCGATGCCGAGGATGAAGTTGCGCTGGCAGGAGTACTGGATCGGATCGTTCCAGGAGGTGATCACCGGAAACCCATCGGCCAAGGTTGTCTTGGCGGCGGTGCTGGCGCCGGACATGGAGGTCCATGCCGGCACGTTACCCAGGTTGCGGAAATAGCGATGCACCGCGTAGTACAACTCACTCACAGGGTCATACGTCTTGTAGATGCCTGGTGTGACTTCCCCGAACTTGTTGAGGTAGTTCATCACGCCGCTGTTGTTGATCGTGATGCCCAGGTTGCTGCTTGTGGCGCTCGCATCGGCGGAGTCGGGGTTGGTGATCATCACCCCGGTCGTTGCGTCCCATTCGCCGTTGGCGTTGTTGACCGGCAGTCCACCGGGAACTGGCGTGCTGGGACCGATGAACTTTTGCCGGGCGCGCAACACGCCGCCATCGCGGCTCAGGCTGCTGTCGTTGAGGTAGCCGAAGGCGCTGTAGCGGATCTTGTCCGAGTACTTCTGCATCAGACCGGTCGGCTTGTAATTGCCGTTCGCGAAGGACGTGCAATTCGCCTCCAGGCCGCCCGCCGATGCGGACGGATCGCAGACCTTCACGCGAATGAACACTTCGTAGAGTGTGCCCTGCTGGTAGGCCGCGCTAGGGTTGTAGGCAGTGGCGTTGTTCGTGAAATTCGGAGCCGGCACGCCGGCGGAGGCCGTCATGAAGCGCATCTTGTTGCCGAGTGACCAGATGCGCGTGGCGATACCGCTGGCTGTGCCGAAGGGAGTCGCGCCGGACAAAAGGCTGCTGCCCGATGCAGTGCTGTCGGGGAAATTGCCCGTGGAGCCAATATTGGCTCCCCACGCCTTCTCGAGCACTGTCAGCGAGGCGGTGTCGATCACACGATAGCCACCCGTGAGCGCCCAGCGGAAGGGGTCGATGGTCTGCATCGAGGCCCAGTTGAGGAAGTTGCCGCTCCACAAGCCCGAGCAGGTTCGCGTGGTGGTGGCGCCAGCAGGATAGAAATAGTTGTCCACGCCGACGCCATCTGTGTAGTGGTAGGCGTAGCACTTCAGCGGGTCGAAATAACCTATGTAGGTGTTCGCCGAGGAATAGGTACGGTTCGAATAGGCGACGCTGATCGCGGTCGGAAATTCGACGGACAGCGCCAATGCCAGGTTGCCAGGCACGTTGATCGACGAGAAGACGGGCTGGTCAGCCAGGGGCACCTGGGCGGGTGCGGCGCCAAGCCATGCTGTCAGGCTGGCGGCCAGAGCGAAACCGCGCAGAGATGTGAAGCGGACTGCGTTCATAGTGAACCTCGATACGCCTGGGTGGCTACTCAATCGGTGGTGAAGGTAGACTGGAAAAACGACTGCGTCTTGCGCGGTCCGTCGACACGGACGGTGATGCGGAAGATTGCCTGCGGCGGCACCGCCGATGGATTGGGGTTGTTGGGCGAACTACTGCTGTTTTGCGAATTGATCCATTCGCTTGAGCCACCGCCGAACACTGTCTGGTTGGCCATCGCGCAGGTGCTGGGAGTGCAGGTTCCGGTCGCCGTCGACAGGCGGTCGATGACGTAGCGGATCGTGACGCCCATGCCAGTGACGGCAATGTCGTTGCTTGCCGTGCCGACGGTGTCGAACTCCGTGCTGGATAACAGCGCCGTCGGGACGCCTTGCGCGTTGGCGGGCAGCATGGTGGCCTTGTAGTTCGCCGCCTTCAGGTCCGTGTTGCGCGTCATCGCATCTGCTAGTGCACCTGAGTTGCGCACGGCGTCCATGGCCACTTGAAGCGCCCGCTCGCCCTGGTTGGTGAGGTCCCGCTTGAAGCCGAGGTTACCTATGGTCAACTGGCTGCCGCTGATTGAGCGAGAAATTGCCACCGCGCCGATCATGAGAATGACAAGCACGATCAGGGCAAAGATCAGCACGACGCCGCGATGCTTCGACGCGGGTCGGGCGCGATGGTGTGGGGTTGTACGCTTCATATGGTCAAGGCGCGAGCCGCACGTTGCGCAACGGGATCGTGAACTCGACGAGCCGGTAGCGCTGATTGGTCGTCCCGGTGGGTACCGTGAAGGTTCGCTGCAGGGAGGTGTCCAAATCGCTGAACATCGTCAGCGTGCCTGAGGTGACGTCCGTCTTCTCGACCAGTTCGCTGCGCAGCACCATTGAAATTCGGACGGCCAGGATGGCCTTCAGATTGGCCTGCGCGACGCTGGTGCCGTTCGTCAGCTCTGCCGCGGTATAGCCACTTGCCGTCGGGGCGATCCAGGCAGTGACCTGGTCCAGGCCGCCGCGGGCCGTGTCGACGCCATAGACCACCCGCATGTCGGCGATGCCCTCAACGAGCGCTTGCGGCGAGTTGGAGCTCAACTGCAGCAGATCGTAGGCGTACAAGGTGCCGTTGGCTCCCAGTCCGAGCAATTCGAAACGGGGCTGATTTCCGGTCACGTTGCCGAGGGCGGACACGAAGGCGTTGCCGTTCGAGAAGTCGGTGACGGACTTGCCATTGATCGTGTCGGCGGCGTAGGTGCCGCCGAGGGTCAGCACCTGGCCAGTGCCGCCGGCGAAGCCGTTGCTGACCTGCTCCATCATGCAGCCCACGCCCTGCTGAGCGAGCAGCACCAGGTCGCCACCGCGCATGCCCAGCGTGTTGGACAGCTTCAGCTGGCCAGCCGCCGTGGACTTGGGCGACACGGCCAGTGGCAATTCGCTCAACCCGGAGTTGCCGGTGGCCACGGCGAGCACATCCGATCCCCCGGTCCCTGCGCCGGCGAAGACGACGAGTGGCGCCAGCGCGTAGGTCTGAGGTATCGAGGCGAAGGGCGCGGGGAAGGGCGCGGTGGCTGGCAGCAGCTGTGTGTTGTTTCGGGACACGTTCAGCACGCAGCCGTAGTTCTCGGGGGGCGCCTGGCTGAAGCCGGCGCCAGCACTGCGGAGCTCGCGATCGAGCAGGTAGGCTGCGTAGGCAGCATTGCTGGTCAAGTCGTTCCCGGAGGAGACGCCGCGGCGGATCGATTCCTGCCGTGTCACCAGTGTCGAAATGGCCATCACCAACACCAGGCCGATGACCATCGCCACCATCAGCTCTGGCAGCGAAAAACCGCGTCGTTTCGTAAGGAGGCGGCGGCTCATTGAGCGATTACCACGTCAGTGCTGTAGGTGTGGGTGTCGTTGGCTGCCCCGGTGGAATTCGGCGGCGTCCACGTCACGGTGATGCGTGCGGTGTGAGCGTCCAGCATCGTGACAGTGCCTGTGCCGTTCGGAACGCCGACGGTGCTGGTATCCGACACGCGGGCGGCCCAGGCTTCGACTGTGGTCGGGTTGATGTCCAGCGTGTTGAGATTGAACATCGTCGCGGCCATTTCATTGGCCAGCAATGCGGCGCGCTGCGAGTCTTCGGTGCCAACCGCACTCTGCAGGGCCCGCGCCTGCATGTTGATCAATCCCAATAAGCCGAAGGAAATGATCAGCAGGCCGACCAGCATCTCGATCATCGAGAAGCCGGCTTGAAGACGTCTGCGCTGCGGGGTCATGATCTGCACCCCTCCGGCGAGTTGGTGTCCTTGCCAGGATCACACATCCGGATGGTGCCGCCCAGGCCGACGATCAGCCGCAATGGCCGGTCTTCGCTGCGGCTCGTGCTCGGGGCGACGTTGAACCGAACGCTGCCGGCCGTGCAGCTCACGCCGATGGCGCCTGGATTGCTCACAGTCGTCTGCCGGCCGTCGGCCCCGAAGCAAAGGGCCGCCACGGTCTGGCTGGTGTCATCGACACGTGTGGCATTCAGGTTCACGCCTGACGAGACGTCGGTGAGCACGCCGCATTGCACGGCCTCGGCGGCGTCTCCGGTCAGAAGCACATTCGGCACCGTCCGAATTTGCCAGTAGCTGCCGCTGGCGCTCGCCGTCGACGAGGGGGAGCAATCCTTGCTGCTCGTCAGGAAGAAGACCACCGTGTGCGTGCGCCGTTGCGCCTCGGATTGCGCCAGCCTGACACCGGATTGGAGCGCATCGGCCACCGCACGCACGCGGGCGTTGCGGATCCACGTGGTGAAGTTCGGCATAGCTAGCGCCGTCAGGATCGCCAATAGGCTCACTGCCACCAAAAGCTCGATTAGGCCGAAGCCGCGGGAACGGTGGCGTGTCAGCACGAGTCCCCCTTCTTCATGATCCACTTGGAGGTGCAACTGCTGCCCCAGGCCGTCGGAATCGCCGTCGTCGCGCGGACGTCTTGCTGGTTGATCGTGTAGTTGAATCCGCTGACCGGCCCCGACCCGGTAGCCAGCAGCGTAAATTCCGTGCCGTTCAGGTTGCCGGCACAAGTGACCACGAAGCTGCCGAAGGTGCGGGCCGATGCGACAGTGTTGTTGCACGGGGAGACAAAGGAGCCTGTATTGGCGTAGGTGCGGTTGTCTTGGTAGTAGCGCTCCATTTGCGCCCGCATGGTCGCCAAGCCGGTGCTGGCGTCCGCCAGCCGGCTGCGCGTCACGTAGTCCTTGTACTGCGGCAGCGCCACTGCGGCGAGGATGCCAACGATGGCCACGGTGATCATCACTTCAATCAGCGTGAAGCCACGGGTGGCGTTGAATCGAGCTTGGCGGAGCATGGTGGGGCTTTACTTGGGCAGATAACCCTATTCTGGTGGGCCGCCGACGAGCACGACGACCGCTCATCGCGGTCGGATGAACGCTGGTCGAAACGAGATCGCAATTCGTGAACTGGCGCACGACTCAGGCGGCGCGGGCCAGTATCCGCCGGTTGACTTGGGCAAGTAAACGTAACCGTCCGACTTCGCCAGCGTCAGGGAGTTGCCGGCATCTGGACCGCCGAGCAGAGGGTTCCCGGAAGCCACTCGGTGTTTCCCCTATCATGACGCCCTTTCTGTTCGCTGGCTTCGGCCCGCCTGCGTGAACTCCTTGACAACCGCACCCCTGATCGAACTGCGCAACGTCAGCTGCGGCTATGGCGACCGCGTGATCCTGGACGGCGTCAACCTCAGGCTCGAGCGCGGCAAGGTGCTGGCACTGATCGGCACCTCGGGTGGCGGCAAGACCACCGTGCTGCGCCTGCTCGGCCGCCAGCTGCGGCCGCTGTCCGGCGAGGTGCTGTTCGACGGCCAGGACATCGCGCCGCTCGACCTGGCCGGCCTTTACGCCGTGCGCCGGCGCATGGGCATGTTGTTCCAGTTCGGCGCACTCTTTACCGACCTCAGCGTGTTCGAGAACGTCGCCTTCCCGCTGCGTGAGCACACCGACCTGCCCGAAGCCATGATCCGCGACCTCGTGTTGATGAAGCTCAATGCGGTTGGCCTGCGCGGTGCACGCGACCTGCTGCCGAGCGAAATCTCCGGCGGCATGGCCCGCCGGGTGGCGCTGGCCCGCGCGATCGCGCTGGACCCGGATCTGGTGCTGTACGACGAACCCTTTGCCGGGTTGGACCCGATCTCGCTGGGCGTTGCTGCACGACTGATCCGCGACCTGAACGATGCGCTGGGCCTGACCAGCGTCATCGTGTCGCATGACCTGCACGAGACCTTCGAAATCGCCGACGAGGTGGCCATGATTGCCAACGGCCGTGTCGTCGCCCAGGGCACGCCGGACGAGCTGCGCCACAGCGACGACCCGCTGGTGCGCCAGTTCGTTGGCGCCGAGCCCGACGGGCCGGTGCGCTTCCATCAACCGGCCAGGCCGGTCGCTGGAGACTTCGGGGTGTCGGCATGATGGCCCTGGCCACCAAGGTCGGCATCGGCGTGCGCATGATGCTCACGGACTGGGGCATGGCGGCCCGGCTGTTTGTCGCACTGCTGGCCGGCTCGCCCAAGGCGCTGATGCGCTTCGTGCTTGTGCGGGAGCAGCTCTTCTATCTGGGCAACCGCTCCCTGCTGATCATCGGCGTGTCGGGCCTCTTCGTCGGCTCCGTGCTGGCGCTGCAGGGCGACTATGCGCTGCAGCGCTACGGTTCGCGCGAGGCCGTCGGCCTGCTAACGGCGCTCAGCCTGGTGCGCGAGTTGGGCCCAGTTGTCACGGCGCTGCTTTTCGCGGGTCGGGCAGGGACGTCCCTGACCGCCGAGATTGGCCTGATGAAGGCCGGGGAGCAGCTCACGGCGATGGAAATGATGGCGGTCGACCCGGTGCAGCGCGTGCTCGCGCCGCGGTTCTGGGGCGGGCTGATCGCCATGCCCTTACTTGCGGCAGTCTTCTCGGCGGTCGGCATCATGGGCGGATGGCTCGTGGACGTGCCGCTGCTGGGTATCGATCCCGGTGCCTTCTGGTCGCAGATGCAGGGTGGCGTGGACGTGTTTGCGGATGTCGGCAACGGCGTCATCAAGAGCCTGGTGTTCGGCGTGACGGTCACCTTCGTCGCGTTGCTGCAGGGTTATTCCTGCAGCCCCACGCCCGAGGGTGTGTCGGCGGCGACGACGCGTACCGTGGTGCTGTCTTCCCTCGCCGTGCTGGCGTTGGACTTCATGCTGACCGCCATGATGTTTTCGATTTAGGGAGAAGGAAGGATGCAATCCTCTCGATATGACGCCTGGGTGGGCCTCTTCGTGCTGATCGGCGGCGCGGCGCTGCTCTTTCTGGCGCTCAAGGCGGGCAATCTGCTCAGCCTCGACTTCGACGCGACCTACCAGGTGTCGGCACGCTTTGACAACATCGGTGGGCTGAAGCCGAACGCCGCGGTCAAGAGCGCCGGCGTCGTCGTCGGCCGCGTGGAGTCGATCAGCTTCGACGACAAGACCTTCCAGGCCAAGGTTGTCATCAACCTGCACAAGGCCACGCAATTCCCCAAGGACAGCTCGGCCAAGATCCTGACGTCGGGCCTGCTCGGCGAGCAGTACATCGGCCTGGAACCGGGTGCCGACGAGAAGAACCTCGCCACCGGCGACGTCATCAGGCAGACCCAGAGCGCCGTGGTGCTTGAGAACCTGATCGGCCAGTTCATCAACAGCAAGGCCTCCGACATGGGCAGTGCCGCGACCCCGGCCCCGGCCTCGGGAGGCAAACCGTGAGCCGAATGATGATTCGAACATTGGCGCTGCTGGCCCTGGTGCTGGGCCTGGCGGGCTGCCAGACGGTGCAGCGCGTCGGCGACAAGCTGCAGGGTGCGGTCGACAAGGTCATGGGTTCCAAGGGCCAGAAGCTGGACCCCTGGGAATCGTGGAACCGCAAGGTCTTCTCCTTCAACGAGAGCCTGGACGCCAACGTGCTCAAGCCCGTCGCGACGGCCTATTCCGAGGTCGTGCCTTCGCCGGTTCGTCAGGGCATCGACAACTTCTTCGGCAACATCGGCGACGCCTGGTCGGCCATCAACCTGATGCTGCAGGGTCGTTTCAAGCCGGGCATCGAGCAGGGCATGCGCTTCGCTGTCAACTCGACGCTGGGCCTGGCCGGTGTGCTCGACATCGCGACCGAGGCGGGGCTGGAGAAGAACAGCCAGGACTTCGGCAAGACGCTGGGCAAGTGGGGCATGGGCACGGGCGCCTACATCGTCTGGCCGGTGTTCGGCCCGTCGTCGGTGCGTGATTCCATCGCCCTGCCCCTGGACTGGCAAGCCTCGCCGGCCGTCGTCTTCGACGACGGGCGCAAGAAGACGCTCATCACGGTGCTGAACGGCATCAACACGCGCGCCAACTTCCTGCGCGCGGGCGACATGCTGGAAGGCATCGCACTGGACAAGTACACCTTCTACCGCGATGCCTACCTGCAGCGCCGTGGCAGCTTCGACGATGATGATGAAGTCGAGGTGCTGGTGCCGGGCAGCCTGGCTTCAACCCCGGCAGCCGCCGCCTCGGCGCCAGAGTCGGCGGCGTCCGAGCCGCCGGCCACGGCCAAGCGGCCGGCCGAACCGGCTTCCACCGCAACGAGGTGAAACATCGGCTTCAATGTGCGGTTCACGCGCATTGAGCCAACCAAAACCCGGGCTGGCGCGTTGAGTGACGGTCCCGTTTCAGAGAAAGCGACACCATGACTCTGCTGACTTCCCTGCGCCGCCTGCTGGCCGTGACCACACTCGGCCTGGGCCTCGTGCATGCCGCGCATGCCGCTGATGCCGGCGCCCCCGACCAGCTCATCCGCCAGCTCTCGCTGGAGACCATCGAAGCCGTCAAGGCCGACAAGGACATCCAGGCCGGCAATGTCAACAAGATCATCGCCCTGGTCGATTCCAAGGTGATGCCTCACGTCAACTTCCAGCGCATGACGGCATCGGCCGTCGGTCGCTTCTGGCGCCAGGCCACGCCCGACCAGCAGACCAAGCTGCAGGCCGAGTTCAAGACCCTGCTGGTGCGCACCTATGCCGGCGCGCTGACGCAGGTGAAGGACCAGACCATCGGCCTGAAGCCGCTGCGCGCGCAGCCGTCCGATACCGAAGTCGTCGTGCGCACCGAGATCCGCGGTAAGGGTGACGCCATCCAGCTCGACTACCGCCTCGAGAAGGCCGGCGCCGAATGGAAGATCTATGACGTCAACGTACTCGGCATCTGGCTGGCGGATCAATACCGCAACAGCTTCGCCCAGGAGATCGGCACCAACGGCATCGACGGCCTGATCAAGAGCCTGAGCGAGAAGAACGCCAAGGCCGCTTCCGCGCCGGCTGCCAAGAGCTGATCTTGAGCACGCTGAAGTTGCCCGCGCGGCTGCGCATGGATGATGCGCGCGCCGCCTGGGCACAGATGTCGCCGGCCCTGCGTGCCGAGGCCGCCCAGGTGCTGGCCGCGGCGGGCCGTGAGGTGAGGCTGTCAGCGGCGCCGCTGAGCGACTTCGATTCGTCGGCCCTCAGCCTGCTGCTGTCGGCAGCGCGCCAGTGCAACGAGCAGGGCGTGACGCTGAAGCTCGACGACGCACCGGCCAAGCTGCGCGAGCTGGCCCGCGTCTACGGCGTGGCCGAGCTGCTCTGGGTGCCGTCCAATCCGCAGTAGCCGTGGCATGGCGGGCTGATCAGCCCGCGTAGCGCTTCGCCCGCAGGTTCTTCTTGATCTCCTGCAGCATGGGCCGCAGTTGCTGGCCCAGCTTCAGCGCGACGCCCGTCGTCAGGATGTCCACGGCGATCAGGTGCAGCAGCCGCGACACCATCGGGCTGTAGCGATCGAAATCCTCGGGATGATCCACCGCCAGCAGGATCTGGCTGGGCCCCAGGGCCAGTTGGGCCAGAGGCGAGGCACTGGCCGTGATGATGATGATGGTCGCGCCCTTCTTGCGCGCGATCTCGGCAGCGTCCAGCAGGTCGCGGCTGCGGCCAGAGTTGCTGATGATGACGGCGCAGTCGCCCGGGGCCAGCATGGTGGCGCTCATCAGCTGCACATGGCCGTCGCTGTTGGCGGCCGTGTTCACGCCGAGGCGGAAGAACTTGTGCTGCGCGTCCTGGGCCACGATGCCTGAGTTGCCGACGCCGTAGAACTCGATGCGCTTGTTGTGGCGGGCCGAGTCGGCGAGCGCCTCGATGGCGCGCTCGAAGGCGTGGCTGGCCGCATCGTTGCGGTAGTGCAGCAGAGCCGCAACCGCGTTGTCGACGACCTTGACGATGATGTCGCCCGGCTTGTCGTCCTCGTCGACCGCGCGGTGCACGAAGGGCACGCCCTCGTTGACGCTGCCGGCCAGCTTCAGCTTGAAGTCGGCCAGGCCGTCGTAGCCCACGCTGCGGCAAAAACGCACCACCGTCGGCTTGGATACATGCGAGCGGTCGGCCAGTTCGCTGACCGGTAGGCTGGCGAAGCTGCGCGCGTCAAGCAGCAGCAGCTTGGCGACACGCTGTTCGGCCGGCGGCAGGGCGGGCAGGGCCGCCTTCACGCGCTCGAGGATGCTCATTGTTCTTCCGCCCAGCTGAAGCCGTCGCGTGCGACCAGCGCACTTGCCGCGGCCGGACCCCAGGAGCCGGCCGAGTAGGGCCGCGGGCCATTCGTGTCCGCCTCCCAGGCATCCAGGACGGGTTCGACCCAGCGCCAGGCCTGCTCCTGCTCGTCGCTGCGCACGAAGAGGTTCAACCGGCCGGCGATCGCGTCCAGCAGCAGGCGCTCGTAGGCGCCCACGCGCTGGGTCGAGAAGGCCTTGTCGAAGTCCAGGTCCAGCGACACCGGCGTCAGCTGTTCGCCCTGGCCGGTGCCCTTTTGCGCCAGCAACTGCAGCTCCAGGCCGTCCTCGGGCTGCAGCTTGATGACGAGGCGGTTGGGTTGGCTGCCGCCGGGGAAGATCTTGTGCGGCACGGGGCGGAAGTTGACGACGATCTGCGCGTCGCGCTCGGCCAGGCGCTTGCCGGTGCGCAGGTAAAAGGGCACGCCGGCCCAGCGCCAGTTGTTGACCTCGGTGCGCAGGGCGACAAAGGTTTCGCATTGGCTGTCCGGTGGCACCTTGACCTCGTCCAGATAGCCCGGCACCGCCTTGCCCTCGATGTTGCCGCCGCGGTATTGGCCGCGCACGACGTCGCGCGCGACGCTGTCCGGCGTGAACGGCTTCAACGAGCGCAGCACCTTGAGCTTCTCGTCGCGGATCGCATCGGCGTCGTTGCTGGACGGCGGCTCCATCGCGATCATCGTCAGCAGTTGCAGCGCATGGTTCTGGATCATGTCGCGCAGCGCGCCGGTACCGTCGTAGAAGGCGCCACGCGTGCCCACGCCCAGCCGCTCGGCCAGAGTGATCTGGATGTTGGCAATGCTCTCGCGGCGCCACAGCGGCTCGAACAAGGCATTGCCGAAGCGCAGCGCCATCAGGTTCTGCACCGAGGGCTTGCCCAGGTAGTGATCGATGCGGAAGGCCTGGCTCTCGGCGAAGACGCCGCGCACCGCGCGGTTGATCTCCTGTGCACTGGCCAGGTCATGGCCCAGCGGCTTCTCCAGCACGACGCGCACCTTGTCGTGGTTCAGGCCCACGGCGCCGAGCTGCTCGCAAATACCGGTGAACAGATACGGGCTGGTGGCCAGGTAGAGGACGACGGTGTCGGCGTTGCGCGCGTCCAGCCATTCCTTCAGCCCTGCATAGTGGTCGGGCTGGGACAGGTCCATGCGGCGGTAGTGGATCAACGCGCCGAACTTCTCGAACTCCTCGTCCGTTGGCCGCTTGGCTCCGTCCACCTCACGAAAGCGTTCCTTCAGCCACTCGCGGTAACGCTCGTCCGTCTGATCGTCACGCGCGACAGCGAGAATGCGGCCGCCTTCGGGCAGCTTGCCGTGCCGGAAGGCCTGGAACAGCGCGGGCATCAGCTTGCGCCATGTCAGGTCGCCGGTACCGCCAAAGAACACGAGATCGAATGACATTTGCGGAGTCTCCAGGCCAGCGTCTCCCATGGGCCGCTAACCGTTGTGTAACTAAGTTTCGTGAAATACTATGCAGCAGTTTCTTCGTCGGGTCAATCCGCGGCCCGAAGTCAGGCAGACCATGAACCAGCTCGACCAGCTCAAAGCTTTCACCACCGTCGTTGCCGATACGGGCAACTTTCTGCAGCTCGCGCAGTTCGCACCGCGCGACGCGACGACCAATCCTTCGCTGATCCTGAAGGCCGTGCAGTCGCCCGACTATGCGCCGCTGCTCAAGGACGCCGTCGAGGCCCACCGGGGCCGGCCGCTCGATGAAATCGTCGACCAGGTGCTGGTGCGCTTCGGCCTGGAGATCCTGAAAGTCGTGCCGGGCCGCGTGTCGACCGAGGTCGATGCCCGCCTGAGTTTCGACAAGACCGCCAGCCTGGCGCGTGCGCGGCGCATCATCGGCCTGTACGAGGCGGCCGGCATCGGTCGCGAGCGCGTCCTCATCAAGCTGGCGTCGACCTGGGAAGGCATCCAGGCCGCCGCCGAACTGGAGCGCGAAGGCATCCACTGCAATCTGACGCTGCTGTTCGCCTTCGCCCAGGCCGTGGCCTGCGGCGCGGCCAAGGTGCAGCTGATCTCTCCTTTCGTGGGCCGCATCTATGACTGGTACAAGAAGACCGCCGGCGCAGCCTGGGACGAAGCGGCGCAGGCCGGCGCGAATGACCCCGGCGTGAAGTCCGTGGCCCAGATCTACGCCTACTTCAAGCAGCACGGCATCCAGACCGAGGTCATGGGTGCGAGCTTCCGCAACATCGGCCAGATCCAGGCGCTGGCCGGTTGCGACCTGTTGACCATCAGCCCCGACCTGCTCGCCCAGCTGCAGGCCAGCGAAGTCAAGCTGGAGCGTGCCCTGGACCCGGCCAAGGCGCCGGCGATGCCGGCCGTGCAGCTCGACGAGGCCGCCTTCCGTTTCGCGCTGAACGAGGATGCGATGGCCACCGAGAAGCTGGCCGAAGGCATCCGCCTGTTCGCAGTGGACGCCGGCAAGCTGGACAGGCTCATCGAGGCGGCCTGAGCATGAAGCGCTGCGACCGGTCTCCCGTTTGGGCTGAACTCCAGGCCCACTACGCCGCGAGCGGTCGCGGCTTCGACATCCGCGCGGCGTTTGCTGCCGATGCGGGCCGCTTTGGCGCGCTGTCCTTCGAGGCGCCCGAGGTCTTCGCCGACCTGTCCAAGAATCGCGTCGACGTGCCCACGCTGGCGCTGCTGCTGAAGCTCGCCAGCGACTGCGATCTGGGAGCCCGCCGCGACGGGCTGCTGCGCGGCGACCCGGTCAACACGACCGAGGGCCGCGCGGTGCTGCACACGGCGCTGCGCGCGCCGGCCGGCAGCGCTGCGCCCTGCAACGCGGAGGTGCAGGCGTCGCTGGATGCGATGCTGGCCTTTGCCGAGAGCGTGCGCCGCGGCGAGCGCGGTGACATCACCGACGTCGTGCACATCGGCATCGGCGGCAGCGACCTCGGCCCGGCCATGGTCGTGCAGGCGCTGCAGGCCTTTGGCCGCCGCGACCTGAGGCTGCATTTCGTCTCCAACGTCGACGGCCACGACCTGGCGCCCGTGCTGGCGGGACTGGATGCGAAGCGCACGCTGTTCGTCATCGCGTCCAAGACCTTCACGACCCAGGAGACGCTGGCCAACGCGCAGGCCGCCAAGGCCTGGTTCCTGGCCGCCGGTGGCACGGACATCGCCCGCCACTTCGTCGCGACCAGCAGCAATACCGCCGCCGCCGCCGCCTTCGGCATCGACACGGCCTTCGGCTTCTGGGACTGGGTGGGCGGGCGCTACTCGCTGTGGTCGGTCATCGGCCTGCCCATCGCGATCGCCGTCGGCGCCGACAATTTCCGCGCGCTGCTGGCTGGCGCGCATGCGATGGACCAGCACTTTGCGACGGCGCCGCTGGCGAGCAACCTGCCGGTGCTGCTGGGCCTCCTCGACATCTGGTATCGCAACTTCCATGGCTTCACGAGCCGCAGCGTCGCGCCCTACCACCAAGGCCTGCGCCGCCTGCCGGCCTACCTGCAGCAGCTCGAGATGGAGAGCAACGGCAAGGGCGTGGACCTGGACGGCAACGCGTTGTCGCTCGGCACCTCGCCCGTCGTCTGGGGCGAGGCCGGCACGAATGGCCAGCACGCCTATTTCCAGATGCTGCACCAGGGCACGGACGTGATCCCGGTCGAGTTCATCGCCGTGAAGCGTTCCAACCATGGCGTGAGTGGTGAGCTGGCGGAGAAGCTGGCCGATCAACATCGCAAGCTGCTCGCCAATTGCCTCGCGCAGAGCCAGGCGCTGATGCAGGGCAAGACGGCCGCCGAGGCGCTGACCGAGAAGGCGCCGACGGCATCCGCGACGCTGGACCGCGAGGTGCTGGCCCGTCACCGCAGCTTCCCCGGCAACCGGCCCAGCACGACGCTGGTGCTGGATGCGCTGACGCCGCGTTCGCTTGGCGCGTTGATCGCCCTGTACGAGCACCGCGTCTTTGTGACCGGCGCGCTGTGGGGCATTAACAGCTTCGACCAATGGGGCGTCGAGCTCGGCAAGGCGCTGTGCAACCAGCTGCTGCCCCGCCTCGACTCGGGCGACACGGCGGGCCTGGACGGCTCGACCGCCGGCCTGCTGACGCGACTGGTGGCGGCATGAAGATCGTCTTCGACTTTGGTGGCGTGTTGTTCCGTTGGCATCCGGCCAGCTTCCTTGCGCGCCTTTGGCCGCATCGTGTCGAAACGCTGGAGCAGGGCGCCGCCGTCGCGGCGCAGTTCTTCCAGAACTACGGTGGCGACTGGGGTCTGTTCGACCAGGGCCTGATCAGTGCCGATGAGGTCGTACGCCGCGTTGCCGCGCGCACCGGCTGGCCCGTGGGCGAAGTCGCCGCCGTCGTGCGTGCGGTGCCGGACGAGCTGATGCTGATCCCCGCCACCGCAGTGCTCATTCGCGACCTGCGCGCGGCGGGCCACACATTGCATTTCCTGTCGAACATGCCGGTGCCGTTTGCCGACCACCTGGCGCGCAGCCATCCGCTGCACGAGTGGTTCGAGTCGGGCCTGTTCTCGGGCCACGTCAAGCAGATCAAGCCGGGCGTGGAGATCTTCAGCCTGGCCGAGCGGCGTTTCGGTGCCAAGCCCGAGGAGCTGCTCTTCCTGGACGATCATCCGGCCAATGTCGATGCGGCGCTGGCGCGCGACTGGCAGGCGTTCTTGTTCACCGATGCCGCGAGTGCGCGGCGCGAACTGGTGTCGCGGCGGCTGCTGAACGCCTGATCAGTGCACGAGCGGCTCGCCGCCGGGTCCGAGCTCATCGGGATCCTCCGGTGGCGTCGCCGGCACGCGGAAGCTCTCGCTGGCCCAGGCGCCGAGGTCGATCTGGCGGCAGCGCTCGCTGCAGAACGGTCGCCACTTGTTGCTGGGTGCGAACACGCTGTCGCCACCGCATTGCGGGCAGCGCACGATGCGCTCACCTTGGGCGTTCGTCTTCATGCGCAGAGGGTCAATTCAAAGGCCGTGTCTTCCTGAGCCAGCTTGAGCCGGCCTTCCTCGTCCTGACGCATCAGGCGGATGGAGATCATCAGCCGGTGGCCGGAGATTTCGGGAATCAGGCCCAGGCTGGGGTCGATGCGCATGCGCAGCAGCTGGTAGACGCGGCCGGCGGGCAGGCTTTGCTGGAACTGGCCCGCCGTGGCCGCGACCTTGTGCGGCGCGCCCGAGTCGCGCAGCAGGCCGAGCAGCACCTGCAGCGCCTCAGCCATCGGCATCAAGGTCAGGGCCCAGGTCATCAGGTCCTTGCGACGGCGCACCGGCAGCAGTTGCTGCCAGTTGTAGTAGGCCGGAAGGTCGAACTCGCAGGTGCCGCCAGGGATGCTGATGCGGCTGCGGATGCTCATCAGCCAGTCGTTGCTGGTCAGCGCCGCGCCGGCCTTGCCGGCCAGTGCGTTGAGGCGCTGGAAGGCGCCGTCGATGCGGCCGACGACTTCGTCCAATCGTGCTTCCTCGACGCCGGGATTGCCGCGGTAGGCGTTGAACTGGGCCTTGTGGCGCTCGAGCTCCTTGAGCAGGTCGCTCTTCAGGTCGGCGCGCGAGGCCACGTCCATGATTTCGAACAGCGTGACCAGCGCGAAGTGATGGTCCAGCGCGGTCTCGCGCTCCATCAGCGCGCCAAGGCGATCGAACAGATGCTCGAGGCGCAGCATCGTGCGGATGCTCTCGTTGAACGGGTACTCGTACAGGACCAAGTGGCGCCTCGGATTGGACTGCGGTCAGGGCGCAGCGATTGTTTCACAGCCCCAGCGTACAGCCAGGCTCAGTACTTCGTTTCTGAGCGTGACAAGCGAGACACCGTCGTTGACGAGCACGGCGTCGGCCGCCGCGCGGCGGGCCACGCGCGTTGTCTGCGCGGCGAGGGCGCCCTCGATGCGCTCACGCGTCCAGCCGGGGCGCCGAAGCACGCGCTCTATCTGGGTTTCGACGCTGCAGTCGACGATGAGGACGCGTGCGACGCGAGCGCGCCAGCGGCCGGATTCGACGAGCAGGGGTACGTCGAAGACGACGAGGCGTGACGCAGCCGTTGCCGCCTCGGTCAAGGCCTGGGCCGTGATCAGCGGGTGCAGGATGGCTTCGAGGCGGCGCTTGGCGTTGGCGTCGGAAAAGGCGAGGGCCCGCATGCGCTCGCGGTCCAGGGCCCCATCCGCCGTGACGAAGCCGGCGCCGAACTGCTCGACGATGGCCGGCATGGCGGCGCCGCCGGCCAGCGTCAAGGCACGCGAGATGGCATCGGTGTCGACGACGGTGGCGCCCGCTTCGCGCAGAAAGCCGGCGACCGTGCTCTTGCCGCTGCCGATGCCGCCCGTGAGGCCGATCCTCATCGTGGCATCAGGCCCAGCCCAGCCAGCCCAGCACGGTCTGCTGGCCCGCAAACAGCACGACGAGGCCGCCGCCTGCCAGGAAGGGGCCAAAGGGCACGTAGCGGCCTTCGCGCAATTTGGCGTTCATCTTCATCGCGATGCCGACGATGGCGCCGATGGCCGACGCGCCGAGCACGATGGGCAGGATCATCTGCCAGCCCAGCCACGCACCCAGGGCGGCGAGCAGCTTGAAGTCGCCAAAACCCATGCCCTCCTTGCCGGTGGCAAGCTTGAACAGCCAGTAGATGGACCACAGCGACAGGTAGCCGGCCAGCGTGCCGATCACGGCCTTGTCGAGTGGGATCGTCCAGCCCATCAACGCGGCAATGAGGCCGGCCCAAAGCAACGGTTGGTTGATGGCGTCGGGCAGCAGCGTGGTGTCCCAGTCGATCATCGCCAGCGCGACCAGCGCGGCGACGAAGCCGCACCAGAGCAGCGTCGTCGGCTGCGCACCAAAGCGCCAGGACAGGGCTGCAAAGGCCAGACCGGTGATGGCCTCGATCAGCGGATAGCGCTTGGAGATCGGCGCCTTGCAGGCCGCGCACTTGCCGCTCAGGCGCAGCCAGCCGATGACGGGCAGGTTCTCATGCCAGCGCAACTGGTGACCGCAATGCGGACAGCGCGAACGCGGTTTGGAGATGCCGAAGGGCGGCAGGGCCTCGATCTGGGTGCCATAGACGTCGACGGCCTTGGCGAGCTTTTCAGCGTCGCTCAGTGGCACGCCGGCGCCGCGGGCCATGGCCTGCGCATCGGTCAGCTGCGCAGCCGACTCGTGCAGCCACTGGCGCTCGAGCATCAGCGGCAGGCGGTGGATGACGACGTTCAGGAAACTGCCGATGCACAGGCCGAAGACACCCAGCGCCCAAGGTGAGAGCCAGACGGACCAGTCGAGAGGGGCAAGGGGCATGGTGGCTGCGCAGTAGATCGTGATGCGGGCAGGGATCGTTCCGCATTCGAGCGGACCGATGCAGTAGCAGGGAGGCGCTCGGATCGCGCCTTTAGACCACCGTGCCGATCTTGAAGATGGGCAAGTACATCGACACGACGATGCCACCGATCAAGCCGCCCAGGATGACGATGATGAAGGGCTCCATCAGGCTGGACAGCGACTTGACCGCTTCGTCCACCTCGTCCTCGTAGAACTCGGCGGCCTTGGCCAGCATGTGGTCCAGAGAACCAGACTCCTCGCCGATGGAGGCCATCTGCAGCACCATGGTCGGGAAGATGCCGGTCGTCTGCATCGACGTTGTCAGGGCGGAGCCCGTGGAGACGTCGCGCTGGATCTGCTCGGTCGCTTCGGCAAACACCGCGTTGCCGGAGGCGCCGCCGACCGAGTCCAGGGCTTCAACCAGTGGCACGCCAGCCGCGAACATCGTCGACAGCGTGCGCGTCCAGCGCGCCACTGCGGACTTGTACAGCAGGTCTCCGAACACGGGGATCTTCAGCAGGATCCGATCCATGCGCTTTTGCATCTTCTCTGATCGCTTCCAGGTCTGGAGGAAGAAATAGATGCCGCCGCCGATGGCGCCGAACATGGCCCACCACCACTTGACGAAGAACTCCGACATTGCGATGACGATCAAGGTTGGCAGTGGCAGATCGGCACCGAAAGACGTGAACACGTCCTTGAAAGCCGGAATGACGAAGATCATGATGACCGCGACCACGATGAATGCGACAACCAGAACGGCGATCGGATAGGTCAGTGCCGACTTGATCTTGTTCTTGATCGCAACCGTCTTTTCCTGATAGATCGCAAGTCGATCCAGCAGCGCTTCCAGGATGCCGCCCGTCTCGCCGGCTTCGACGAGGTTGCAATACAGCGCATCGAAATACATCGGATGCTTGCGGAAGGCGGACGACAGGCTGGTGCCAGTCTCGACGTCCTGGCGGATGTCGTTGAGCAGGCGCGTCAGCCTCGGGTTCGGCGAGCCGCGCGCGACGATGTCGAAGGATTGCAGCAGCGGCACGCCGGCGCGCATCATCGTCGCGAGCTGGCGCGTGAAGATGGCGATGTCCTTCTGCTTGATCGAGCTGCCGCCACTGGCGCGGCGCTTCTTCACCTTGTTGACGAGGATGCCTTGGCGACGCAGCGCGGCACTGACCATGGCCTCGCCACCTGCCCTCAATTCACCCTTGACGATCTTGCCGTTGCGGTCCTTGCCCTCCCACTCGAAGACGAAATCCTTGACGCCTTTTGCGGCGGTGGCGGTGGCCATGCGGTCTCCTCGGGACTGACTTATTCGTTGGTTGCGGCGAGCACTTCTTCGAGCGTGGTCACGCCGATCTTGACCTTGACCAGGCCGGACTGGCGCAGATCACGCACGCCCTCCAGCTTGGCTTGGACGGCGATGTCCATCGCCGTGCCCTCGGACAGGATGATGCGCTGGATGGCCTCGGTAATGGGCATCACTTGGTAAATGCCAACCCGGCCGCGATAGCCGTTGGTGCAGTTGCTGCAGCCGACGGCACGGAAGGGCTTCCAGCTGCCGTCGAACTCTTCCTCGACAAAGCCCGCTTTGAGGAGCGCCTCGCGCGGATATTCCGCCGGAGTCTTGCAGTTCTCACAGAGCTTGCGCACAAGGCGCTGCGCGGTGATGAGCAGCACGCTGGACGCGATGTTGAACGGTGCCACGCCCATATTGAGCAGGCGGGTCAGCGTCTTGGGCGCGTCGTTGGTGTGCAGCGTCGACATGACCATGTGGCCGGTCTGTGCAGCCTTGATCGCGATGTCGGCGGTCTCCAGGTCGCGGATTTCACCGACCATGATGATGTCCGGATCCTGGCGCAGGAAGGACTTCAGCGCTGCAGAGAAGTTGAGGCCGGCCTTGTCGTTGACGTTGACCTGGTTGATGCCCGGCAAGTTGATTTCGGCCGGATCTTCAACGGTTGAGATATTGACGCCAGGTTGGTTCAGGATGTTCAGGCAGGTGTAGAGCGACACCGTCTTGCCCGAGCCCGTCGGCCCCGTGACCAGCACCATGCCGTAGGGCCGATGGATGGCGTGCAGCAGGCGGTCACGTTCGATCTTCTCGTACCCGAGCGCCTCGATGCCCAGCTTGGCCGAAGACGAGTCCAGGATACGGATGACGATCTTCTCGCCGAAGAGCGTGGGCAGCGTGCTGACGCGGAAGTCGATGGACTTGCTGCCGAACTTCAGTTTCATGCGCCCGTCCTGGGGCACGCGGCGTTCGGCAATATCCAGCCGCGAGATCACCTTGATGCGCGAGGACAGCTTGTCCTTGATCGCGATCGGTGGCTGCGTGATCTCGCGCAACTCGCCGTCGACGCGAAAGCGCACGCGGTAGTGGAACTCGTAGGGCTCGAAGTGCAGGTCGGAGGCGCGCAGGTTGATGGCGTCGATGAGCATCTTCTGCAAGAAGCGCACGACCGGCGCATCCTCGACGTCGCCGGCGTCCGACGATTCCTGCTGCGGCGTCGCATCTTCCTCGGCGATGTCGAAGTCGAAGTCGCCGCCGGCCATGGATTCCAGCGTCTCGGCCGCACTGGCGCCGGCGTTGGCGAGCATCTTGGCCAGCTTGTCATGTTCGACGATGACCCACTCGGGCTGCAGTTGGGTCGCGAACTTGATGCGCTCGATGACTTCGAGCTCGGTCGGGTCTGCGCCGCCGACAAAGAGGCGGTTGCCGCGCCGTGACAGCGCCACGACCTGGTACTGCTGGGTCAACTTCGCATCGATGACGTTCTGCGGCATGCGCTGCGGGTCGATGGCCGACAGGTCCAACAACGGCAGAGCCAAGGCGCTGGACAAGGTATGTGCCAGGTCGAACGGCGAAACCTGGCCGCTTGCGATCACGGCATTGACGAAACTGGTCTTCTTGTCTCGCGCCTGCTTGACGAGGTCTTCAGCCGCCTTGGCGGGCAGCTTGCCCGCGTGCACCAACATGCGCGCGACCCCGGACAGGGCGGACTGAAGCGGCTCGGCGAGCGTGGTTTCCACGTGCAGTTGCGTCGGCGACGGAAGAGTGAAGTCCATCGATTGTGCCAGTCATGGGCGCGGCTCGAAGCAAGCGAATCCCAGGGATAACGGCAGGATTTCAGTGCTGCCGCAGACTTGATCGTCGCGGCTTGCAGGCCCTCGTCCCGAGGGGAAGACTTGGTCGGGGTGAGAGGATTCGAACCTCCGGCCTCTACGTCCCGAACGTAGCGCTCTACCAGGCTAAGCTACACCCCGATGTCTTCTGTCGAGCTGATTTCCCGAAGAAATCAGGAATGTCGCTCAACCGACTGAATTGCGAATTCTAGCAGAGATTCTGTCCACTTGTTGCGAGGTAGCAGCTGAAGACATTCACTGGCGTATCTGGCCTCGGTGCGTGCGGCCTCTCGCGTCGACTCCAGCGCGCCGGTTGAGCGCACTATCTCGACGATCTCCTGCAGCTTCTCCTGCTCGCCTTCCTCGATGGCATGACGCAGCAGAGCGCGCTGCTCTGGCGTGGCGCGTTCCATCGCGATCAGCAATGGCAGGGTGGTCTTGCCTTCGCGCAGGTCATCGCCAATGTTCTTGCCGAGTTCGTGCGTATCGCCCTCGTAGTCCAGCACATCGTCGATAAGCTGGAAGGACGTGCCGAGCGCGCGGCCGTAAGCGGCGCAAGCCTCCTCGACTTCGGGCGTTGCATTGGCGAGCACCGCGCCGAGGCGGGCGCTGGCTTCGAAGAGCTTGGCCGTCTTGAATCGGATGACGCGCAGATAGCTTTCCACGCTGATGTCCGGGTCGTGCATGTTCATCAGCTGCAGGACTTCACCCTCGGCGATGACATTGGTCGCCTCGGCCAGCACTTCCAGCACGCGCATGCGGTCCACCGACACCATCATCTGGAAGGCGCGCGAATAGAGGAAATCGCCTACCAGCACGCTGGCCGCGTTGCCGAACAGCGCGTTCGCGGTCGGCTTGCCGCGGCGCAAAGAAGATTCATCGACGACGTCGTCGTGCAACAGCGTCGCGGTGTGGATGAATTCGACGACAGCCGCCAGTTCGAAGCGTGCCGGTTGATCGAAGCCCAGCGCGTTGGCGAACAGCAACACCAGCTTGGGCCGCATGCGCTTGCCGCCGGCATGCACGATGTAGTGGGCGATCTGGTCGATCAGCGCCACGTTGGAGCTGAGGCGCTGAGCGATGACGGCGTCGACCTGGGCCATTTCGGCGGCCAGCAGGGCGAGGACCTCGGTAACTTGGGATGGGGGCGAGGCTGACTCGACGCGCACTCTGGACTCTCAAGCAAGGGATTGGGGATTATAGAAACGGTGATCGCCCACTCCCGGCCGGGTCGATCGAGCGTTGCCAGCGCACAGCTCGCGAAAGACGCGGAGCCTCGCCCATTGCCTTGCCTTTGCTGCACAGGGTATACTCTCGGGCTCTTTGCAATTCGTGCGCCCTGGCGTGCGTGTCGCACGGAGACAAAATCGACAAAAAGGCCCGACGAGGGCGGCGCACCACGTGAAAACGGGAATGCAAGGCCGCTGGAGCTGGGTGAATGCACTTCACAGGTGCGAAAGGAAGAACATGTACGCGGTCATCAAAACCGGCGGCAAGCAGTACAAGGTTGCTGCTGGCGAAAAGATCAAGGTCGAGTTGCTCGACGCGGAAGTCGGCGCAGAGGTCACCATCGACCAAGTGCTGGCAGTTGGCAGCGGCGACGGCCTGACGGTCGGCGCTCCGCTAGTCGCTGGCGCCACCGTCAGCGCCAAGGTCATCAGCCATGGCAAGCACGACAAGGTTCGCATCTTCAAGATGCGCCGTCGCAAGCACTATAAGAAGAGCCAAGGCCATCGCCAGAACTACACCGAGCTGGAAATCAGCGCGGTCAACGGCTGATTCCAGTCGTCTTTCGCTAATTTCTAGGAGCTAACTCATGGCACAGAAAAAAGGCGGCGGTTCCACACGGAACGGCCGCGATTCCAAGCCCAAGATGCTGGGCGTCAAGGCTTACGGCGGTCAGGTGATCTCGGCCGGTTCCATCATCGTGCGTCAGCGCGGCACCAAGTTCCATGCTGGCACCAATGTCGGCATGGGCAAGGACCACACGCTGTTCGCGCTGGTCGATGGCCACGTGTCCTTCGCCATCAAGGGCGAAAAGAACCGCCAGACCGTCATCATCACGCCGCTGGCGGCTTGATGACTGCGTGATCCGGGACGGGTCAACCGCCCGGACACACCCCAAGCCCCGGCCTGCCGGGGCTTTTGTTTTTTGGAAAGTCCGCTGCGCTGATTCGCAGCGGACCTGCCGCAATCCAGCCAGTACGATGGCTGTTCCGCCATGAAATTCGTCGACGAAGCCACCATTGATATCGCAGCCGGCAACGGCGGCGCGGGCTGCGCGAGCTTTCGGCGCGAGAAGTTCATCCCTTTCGGCGGGCCGGACGGCGGTGACGGCGGCAAGGGCGGCAGCGTCTGGGCCGAGGCCGACCGCAACCTGAACACGCTGATCGACTATCGGTACGCGCGCCGCCACGAGGCGCGCAACGGCGAGGCCGGGCGCGGCTCGGACTGCTTTGGCGCTGCGGCCGACGACATCGTGCTGCGCATGCCCGTGGGCACCATCATCACGGACCTTGAAACCGAATCCGTCATCGGCGAATTGCTGGAGCCGGGCGAACGCATCCTGCTGTGCAAGGGTGGCGACGGTGGTTTCGGCAATCTGCATTTCAAGACCTCGACCAACCGTGCGCCGCGCCAGAAGACGCCGGGCTGGCCGGGTGAAATCAAGAAGGTTCGCCTGGAGTTGCGCGTGCTGGCCGACGTCGGCCTGCTGGGCCAGCCGAACGCGGGCAAGTCGACGCTGATCACGGCGGTCTCCAACGCCAAGCCCAAGATCGCCGACTACCCGTTCACGACGCTGCACCCCAACCTCGGCGTCGTGCGCGTCGCGCCGGAGAAGAGCTTTGTCGTCGCGGACATCCCTGGCCTGATCGAAGGCGCAGCGGAAGGCGCCGGCCTGGGTCATCAGTTCCTGCGCCATCTGCAGCGCACTCGGTTGCTGCTGCATGTCGTCGACCTGGCGCCCTTCGATCCCGAGGTCGACCCGGTCAAGGAAGCCAGGGCCATCGTCGCTGAACTGAAGAAGTACGACGCCGAGCTGCATGCCAAGCCGCGCTGGCTGGTGCTGAACAAGCTGGACATGGTCCCCGCCGATGAGCGCGCCGCGCGCGTGAAGGACTTCGTCAAGCGCTATCGCTGGAAGGGGCCGGTCTTCGAGATCTCGGCGCTGACCCGCGAGGGCTGCCAGCCGCTGATCCATGCCATCTACGAGCATGTCTCGGCCGAGCAGCGCGTCATCGTCGAGCCCGACATCCGCTTCGAGACCAACCACCCCGCCGAATGAGTCTGCTGTCCAGCGCGCGGCGCATCGTTGTCAAAGTCGGTTCCAGCCTCGTCACCAACGAGGGCCGCGGCGTGGACGCCGAGGCGATCGCGAACTGGAGTCGCCAGCTGGCGGTGTTGGCAAACGAAGGGCGCGAGCTGGTCATGGTGTCCAGTGGAGCGATCGCCGAGGGCATGAAACGTCTCGGTTGGGCGACACGCCCCAAGGAGCTGCATGAGTTGCAGGCCGCCGCCGCCGTTGGCCAGATGGGCCTGGCGCAGATGTACGAAAGCCAGCTCAGCGCCCACGGCATGCACAGCGCCCAGGTGCTGCTGACCCATGCCGACCTGGCCGACCGGGAGCGTTATCTGAATGCGCGCTCCACGCTGCTGACGCTGATGGCCCATCGTGTGCTGCCCGTCATCAACGAGAACGACACCGTCGTCAACGACGAGATCAAGTTCGGTGACAACGACACGCTCGGCGCCCTGGTCGCCAACCTCGTCGAAGCGGATGCCCTCGTTATCCTGACCGATCAGCGCGGCCTGTATTCGGCGGACCCGCGCAAGGATCCGAACGCGCGTTTCATCGACACGGCCCAGGCGGGCGACCCCGAGCTGGAGCGCATGGCCGGCGGTGCCGGCTCCAGCATCGGCCGCGGCGGCATGATCACCAAGATCCTCGCAGCCAAGCGCGCCGCGGGCAGCGGAGCCGGCACCGTCATCGCCTGGGGCCGCGAGCCCGACGTGCTGCTGCGCCTGGCCCGCGGCGAGTCCATCGGCACGGCGCTGCTCGCCGCCACGCCCAAACTTGCGGCGCGCAAGCAGTGGATGGTGGACCACCTGCAGCTGCGTGGTGCAGTCAAGGTCGATGCCGGTGCCGTGACCAAGCTGCGCGACGAAGGCAAGAGCCTCCTGCCCATCGGCGTCGTCGAAGTGCAGGGCGGTTTCCATCGGGGCGACGTCATTGCAGTGCAGACGGCCGAAGGCGTGGAGCTGGCGCGCGGGCTGGCGAACTACTCGGCCTCGGAGGCGCGGCTGATTGCGCGCAAGCCCTCGTCGGAGTTCGAGGGCGTGCTCGGTTACGCGGCCGAGCCCGAACTCATCCATCGAGACAATTTGGTCCTGCGTTAGCCGGGCCGAATTGCGGCGAAGCCGCAACCTGGTCCCTCCGCCAGGAGCGCTGCCGCCTCAGGTCTGCTCGCCGTCTGGCGGCACCGCCGTCTCCAGCGGCATGGGTCCGCTCTGACGCGGCTCCCGGTGCGTCGGCCGCATGCCGGCGCGCAGGTAGCGGTTGTGGTGGTTGATGCGCGGCAGGTAGCGCGCGAGTTCCGTCAGCGCCATCTCGTAGACGCCGCGCTTGAATTCGATGACGGCCTCCAGCGGCACCCAGTATTCGTTCCAGCGCCAGGCATCGAACTCGGGGTGGTCGGTGGCGCGCAGGTTCATGTCACAGTCGCGGCCCACCATCTGCAGCAGGAACCAGATCTGTTTCTGGCCCTTGTAATGGCCACGCGCATCGCGCCGGATGAAGTGCTCGGGCACCTCGTAGCGCAGCCAGTCACGCGTCCTCGCGATGATGCGCACATGCTCTGGGATGAGCCCCACCTCTTCGTGGAGCTCTCGGAACATCGCCTGCTCAGGCGTCTCGCCGTGTTTGATGCCCCCTTGCGGGAACTGCCACGAATGCGTCCGGATGCGTTTGCCCCAGAACACCTCGTTGCGTTGGTTGAGCAGGATGATGCCGACGTTGGGGCGGAAGCCTTCACGGTCGAGCATAATCAACCTCAAATCTCTAGTTGGTTCGATTATTGCATCGGGCCGCGATTGCGGTAGCGCCCTCGCTAACCCGAAGATTTCTCCCTGTTTTGTCGTGACTTGGCCGGGTTTTCACCCGGCCTTCGCATTCCGGTCCGCCCCATGAAAGCCTCCCAGTTCTTCGTCTCCACCCTCAAGGATGCGCCCGCGGACGCGGAGGTCGTCAGCCACAAGCTGATGATGCGCGCCGGCATGATCAAGCGCCTGGGCGCCGGCATATACAACTACATGCCGATGGGGCTTCGCGTCATCCGCAAGGTCGAGAAGATCATCCGCGAGGAGATGGACGCGGCCGGCGCCGTCGAGTGCCTGATGCCCGTCATCCAGCCCGCCGAGCTGTGGCAGGAAACCGGCCGCTTCGACAAGATGGGCCCCGAGCTGCTGCGCGTGAAGGACCGTCACGGCCGCGACTTCATCGTCCAGCCGACGAGCGAGGAGGTCATCACCGACATCGCCCGCCAGGAGCTGCGCTCCTACCGCCAGCTGCCGAAAAACTTCTATCACATCCAGACCAAGTTCCGCGACGAGCGCCGCCCCCGCTTCGGCCTGATGCGTGGCCGCGAGTTCACGATGAAGGACGCCTACTCCTTCGATCGTGACGTCGAGGCCGCCGGCCGCAGCTACGACAACATGTACGCGGCCTACGGCAGGATCTTCGACCGCTTCGGCCTGCAGTACCGCGCCGTCGCGGCGGACACCGGTGCCATCGGCGGCGACCGCTCGCACGAGTTCCAGGTCATCGCCGACACCGGCGAGGACGCCATCGTCTACTGCCCCACCAGCGACTACGCGGCCAACATGGAGCTGGCCGAAGCCGTCGCGCTGCTGCCCGCCCGCGGCGACGCGCTGCAGCCGCTGGCCAAAACGCCCACGCCCGGCAAGGCCACCTGCGCGGAGGTCGCGCTGCTGCTGGGCCTGCCGCTGTCGCAGACCGTCAAGTCGCTGGTGCTGGCCACCGACGAGCTGGACAAGGACGGCGCCGTTGCCAAGACCCAGGTCTGGCTGCTGCTGGTGCGCGGCGACCATGAGCTGAACGAGGTGAAGGCCGGCAAGGTCGAAGGCCTGAAGGGCGGCTTCCGCTTCGCGACCGTGGGCGAGATCGACGCGCACTTCGGTTGCAAGCCCGGCTACCTCGGCCCCATCGGCCTGAAGCAACCGCTGAAGATCGTCGCTGACCGCACCGTCGCCGTCATGAGCGACTTCGTCTGCGGCGCCAACGACGCCGACTTCCACTTCACCGGCGTGAACTGGGGCCGCGACCTGCCCGAGCCCAATGTCGTTGCCGACATCCGCAATGTCGTCGTCGGCGACCCCTCGCCCGACGGCCAGGGGCTGCTCGCCATCCAGCGCGGCATCGAGGTCGGCCATGTGTTCTATCTCGGCACCAAGTACTCGGCCGCGATGAACGCGACCTTCCTCGACGAGAACGGCAAGCCACGGCTGATGGAGATGGGCTGCTACGGCATCGGCGTCACGCGCATCCTGGGCGCGGCCATCGAGCAGAACCATGACGCGCGCGGCATCATCTGGCCGGACGCGATCGCGCCCTTCACGGTCGTCATCTGCCCCATCGGCGCGGACCGCAGCGCGGACGTCAAGGCCGCCGCCGACACGCTCTACGACGAGCTGAAAGCGCTCGGTGTGGATGTGCTGCTGGACGACCGCGGCGAGCGGCCGGGCGCGATGTTCGCGGACTGGGAGCTGATCGGCATTCCGCACCGCGTGGTGCTGGGTGACCGCGGGCTGAAGGAAGGCCTGGTCGAGTACCAAGGCCGCCGCGACGAGGCCGCAACCAAGCTGGCCGTTGCTGACGTGGTGGCCCATCTGAAGGGCCTGCTCAAGCTTTGAAGCGGCCGAATCGACGCTTGGCCGTCGTCAGCCTGCTCGCCGTGCCCCTGCTCGCGCGGGCCGGCGCCCAGGTCGAAGAACCGTTGGCGGATTCGATCCGCTCGGCGCTGAGCGCCTCCATCGCCCAGGCCGCGCCGCCGCGGCCTCGGTTCGACCAGGTCGACGCCCGCATGGCCTATCTGCGCTGGCTGGGCACGATGAGCGAGCGGCTGAAGAGCCGCAAGACCGAGACGCAGATCCGCATCGAGTTCCTCGAGACGGTCTGGTACGAGGCCAAGCGCGCGGGCCTAGAGCCGAGCCTGGTACTCGGTCTCGTGCAGGTCGAGAGCGGCTTTCGCAAATATGCGATCAGCACGGCCGGTGCGCGGGGCTACATGCAGGTCATGCCGTTCTGGACCAAGCAGATCGGCGACGGCGACGCGGCGCGGCTCTTTCACATGCAGAGCAATCTGCGCTTCGGCTGTGTGATCCTGCGCCACTATCTCGACATCGAGAAGGGCGACATGTTCCTCGCGCTGGGCCGCTACAACGGCAGCCGCGGCCGGCCCGAGTACCCGCGCGCGGTATTCGCGGCGCGCAAGCAGTGGCTGCTGCCGGGCGAGGCCTGACAGGGCTTTCCCGCAGTGGCTTGTGGCGGCGGGCGGTTGTCGGGTTAGCCTTGGCGGCTTCGTCCACAAGACACGCTCATGCCCGCCAAAAGCCGCTTCGCACCCCTGATCCTGTCCACGCTGCTCGCCAGCGGTTTTGCCGGCGCCGCGCCCGGCGACAACCCGCTGCTCACCGTCAGCCCGCTGCCGCTGCATTACCCGCAGTTCGACCAAGTGCGCGACGAGCACTTCGCGCCCGCGCTGGAGCAGGGCATGGCCGAGCAGCTTGCCGAGATCCAGGCCATCGCCGACAACCCCGCGGCACCCAGCTTCGACAACACCATCGTTGCGTGGGAGAAGAGTGGCCGCCTGCTGGGCCGCACGACGACGTTGCTCTTCAGCCTGATCGGTGCCGATGCCAACCCGGCGCGCCAGCAGGTGCAGACGGACTATGCCGCCAAGCTCGCGGCGCAGCGCGACGCCGTGCTGCTAAATCTCAAGCTGTTCGCCCGCGTGGAAGCGCTGTACGCCGCGCGCGACACGGCCGCACCCAACGCCGAAGGCCGCCGCCTCATCGAGCGCTACCGCCGCGACATGGTGCGCGCCGGCGCGCGCCTGAACGACGAACAGAAGACGCGCATGAAGGCCATCAACGCCGAGCTGGCCACGCTGGGCGCGCGCTTCAACAAGGCCGTGCTGGCCGAAGTGAACGACTCGGCCGTCGTCGTCGACAGCGTCGAGGAACTCGCGGGCCTGACGCCGGCCGAGGTCTCGGCCGCTGCTGATGCCGCTAAGAAGCGCGGCCTGGACGGCAAATACCTGCTGACGCTGCTGAACACGACCATCCAGCCCTTCGAGACCGAGCTGCAGAACCGCGCGCTGCGCGAGCGCCTGCACCGCGCCTCCGTCGCGCGCGGCAGCCGCGGCAATGCCAACGACACGACGGCCGTGATCGCGCGCGTCCTCACGCTGCGCCAGGAGCGCGCGGCGCTGCTGGGCTACGCGACGCCGGCGGCCTATGTGCTGGAGGACGAGACCGCCAAGTCGCCCGAGACCGTCAATGCGCTGCTGCGCCAGCTCGCGCCCGCGGCCGTCGCTTCAGCCAAACAGGAAGCGGCCGAGCTGCAGAAGCTCATCGACAGCGACCAGGCCGCCAAGAAGCAGCCCAGCTTCGCGCTGCAGGCCTGGGACTGGAGCTACTACGCCGACAAGCTGCGCGCGGCCAAGTACGGCTTCGACGAGAGCCAGCTCAAGCCCTATCTCGAGATTACCAGCGTGCTCGAGCGTGGCGTGTTCTTCGCGGCCCATGAGCTCTACGGCATCAGCTTCAAGCGCCGCACCGACCTGCCGGTCTACCGCGACGACGTGCGCGTCTACGACGTCTTCGACACCGACGGCAAGCAGCTCGCCATCTTCATCGCCGACATGTACGCCCGCCCGAGCAAGCGCGGCGGCGCGTGGATGAACGCTTACGTCACCCAGAACCCGCTGGAGGGCACGCAGCCCGTCGTCGCCAACCACCTGAACATCCCCAAGCCGCCGGCCGGCGAGCCGACGCTGCTGACCTGGGACGAGGTCAACACGATGTTCCACGAGTTCGGCCACGCGCTGCACGGCATGTTCAACAAGGGCCGGTACCCGGGCCTGGGCCGTGTGCCACGCGACTTCGTCGAGTACCCGTCGCAGGTCAACGAGGTCTGGGCCGACTGGCCCAGCGTGCTGGCCAACTATGCCCGCCATTACCAGACCGGCGCGCCCATGCCGCGCGAGCTGCTCGACAAGGTGGCGCGCGCCAAGCGCTTCAACCAGGGCTACACGACGGTGTCCTACCTCAGCGCGGCCATCCTTGACCAGCGCCTGCATCAACTCGGCGCCGGCCAGATCCCGCCGGCCGACAAGCTGATGGACTTCGAGGCCCAGGTGTTGAAGGAGGAGGGCGTCGACTTCGGCCCCGTGCCGCCGCGCTATCGCACGCCCTACTTCAGCCACATCATGGGAGGCTACTCGGCCGGCTACTACGCCTACATCTGGAGCGAGGTGCTGGACGCCGACACGGTCGAATGGCTGAAGGCCCACGGCGGCCTGAAACGCGCCAACGGTGATGCGTTGCGCGCCAAGCTGCTGTCGCGTGGCGGCAGCGAGGACGCGATGGTGCTGTTCCGCAACCTGGTGGGCCACGAGCCCGACATCAAGCCGCTGCTGGAGCGGCGCGGGTTGGTGGTGCAGAAGCCCTGAGGCGAGGACTGGCTAGAGCCCGGCCCAGGACTTGGGCTGGGCCTGCGCCACACCGGCCAACTCCAGCACCCGCTCGACCGTCTCGGCCACCATCTCGTCGATGGTCTTGGGGTGGTGATAGAACGCTGGCAGCGGCGGGAAGCAGATGCCGCCCATCTCCGTCACCGCCACCATGTTGCGCAGGTGAGCGAGGTTGAAAGGCGTCTCGCGCACCATCAGGATGATGCGGCGGCGCTCCTTCAGCGTCACGTCGGCGGCGCGGGTCAGCAGGTTGTCGCCCAAGCCATGGGCGATCGCGGCCAGGGACTTCATGGAGCAGGGCGCGACGATCATCGCCGCGGTCGCGAAGCTGCCGCTGGCGATGCAGGCGCCGATGTCGCCCGGCGCATAGGCTTGGGTCGCCTCCGCTTCGAGCGCGGAGCGGTCCAGGCCCAGCTCGTGGTGGGCGTTGAGAATGCCTGCGGCCGTGGCGATCAGGTGCGTCTCGACGCCCAATTCACGCGAACGGCGCAGCAGGCGCAACGCATAGGCAGCACCCGTGGCACCCGTCAGCCCGACAACGAGCCGTTGAGTCATCAAGCCGTGGCGAGAACTTGCTGCAGCTCACCCGACTCGTACATCTCCATCATGATGTCCGAGCCACCGACGAACTCGCCGCCGATGTAGAGCTGGGGAATGGTGGGCCAGTTGGCGTAGTCCTTGATGCCCTGCCGGACCTCCTCGTCCTCCAGCACATTGAAGGTCTTCAGGTCGGTCACGCCGGCCGCTTTCAGGATCTGGATGGCGCGGCCGGAGAAGCCGCACATCGGGAACTGGGCCGTGCCCTTCATGAAGAGCATGACGCGGTTGTTCTTGACCAGGTCGTCGATGCGTTGCTGAACGTCGCTCATTGCAGTTCTCGAAAAGGCAAAACCGCAATTATCCGGGACTGTCCCGGTTCCAGGTCAGTAGCTGTAAGCCAGACCCAGTTGCAGCAAGGGCTTGAAGCGCAGGTCGCGCATCGCGTCCTCGAAGCCCTGAGCGCTGCTGCGGCCCAGGCGCAGGCCACTGTAGGAGCCCGACACCAGGCCGAAGTCGGCGCTGAAGGCGAAGCCGCTGCGCTGCACACGGCCGGTGTAGCCGATGCCGACGTAGGACAGGTTGGCGCTGGGCTCCAGCGAGTAGGCGTCCAGCCCATTGAGCGAAACGCTGCGCCGGCCGGCCGACACGGGGCCGGCACCGAGGGCCAGGCCGCCGCTGGCCTGGGACATGGACAAGGGGCCCAGCAGCATGCCGCCGGTGGCGCGCAGGCCGCCGCGCACGCCGGAGAAGCCGGAGTTCGTCAGGTAGTAGTCGCCCAGCAGGTTGGCGCTGAGTACGCGCGAGCCGCCGAGGTGGGGCTGGGCATCGGTGCCGCCGTCGACGCTGCTCAGTTGCACTCGGGCTTGCCAGCGCGCATTGGCGTCGCCGTCGGCCAGGGCCGGCATGGCAAACAGGGCAGAGAGGCTCAGAACTGCAGCGCTGGCAAGGCGGGCCATGATCGACTCCTGCACGGTGCAGCGAGTGGCACCGGGATTCGATACTACGCCCGCAATTGGTTCGCGTGAATGACGAAGTGAGGGCAAAACATCACGCAAACCTGGGGGGATTCGCCAGCGAGCAAGGCTGGCTTCATTCCAGCCAGCGACCGCCGCTGGCGCGGGGCCGGCCGGCGACGTCGCGGCGCAGGGCCGTCTCGGCAAAGCCGCGTGCCGCCAAGGCCCGGCCGACGGCCTCGGCCTGCTCCCAACCATGCTCCAGCAACAGCCAGCCGCCGGGCACGAGGTGTTGCGGCGCCGCATCGATCAAGGCATGCAGGTCGGCCAAGCCGCCGCCGCCCGGCGTCAAAGCGGTGATCGGCTCGTGGCGCAGCGCGGGCAGGTGCGGATCGTCGCCGGCGATGTAGGGCGGGTTGCTGACGACGAGGTTGAAGCGCCGATCCAACAGCGGCGCGAACCAGCTGCCGTGCAGCCACTCGACGGCCAGGCCTAGGCGCTCGCCGTTGCCGCGGGCGACGGCGAGCGCCTCGGCGCTGAATTCCACCGCCGTCACGCGGGTGCGCGGGCAGGCGGCCTTGATGGCCAACGCGATGGCGCCGCTGCCGGTGCCGAGGTCGACGACGCTGGGTTGGCCAGGCAGGGCGGCCAGCAACTCCAGTGCCCAGTCGACCAGGGTCTCGGTGTCAGGCCGCGGGATCAAGGTGGCCGGCGTGACGCGCAGCTCGATGCCATGGAAGGACTGCCTGCCGGTCAGGTGGGCCAGCGGCTCGCCGGCGGCCAGGCGGCGCAGGCCGGCCTCGGCGCCGGACGCCAGCGCGTCGCCATGCGTGATCAGCCAGGCGCGGTCGCGGCCGAGGTGGTGGGTCAGCCAGGCCTGCGCATCGCCGCGCTCGACGCCGAGCTGGCGTGCCAGGGCCAACGCCTCGTCGACCGTCACGCCCGGCCCTCTTCGAGCTGCGCCAGCTGCTCCGCCGCCTGTGCCGCCAGCAGCCCCTGGATGACGTCGTCGAGGTCGCCGTCCATGATCTGGCCCAGCTTGTAGAGCGTCAGGTTGATGCGGTGGTCGGTCAGCCGCCCCTGCGGGAAGTTGTAGGTGCGGATGCGGTCGCTGCGGTCGCCGCTGCCGATCAGGCCCTTGCGCGTGGCCGCCTCCTTGGCCTCGCGCTCGATGCGCTCCTTGTCGCGCAGGCGCGCCTGCAGCACGGCCAGGGCCTTGGCCTTGTTGCGATGCTGGCTGCGGTCGTCCTGGCATTCGGCGACCAGGCCGGTCGGGATGTGCGTGACGCGGATGGCGGAGTCGGTCTTGTTGACGTGCTGGCCGCCGGCGCCGCTGGCGCGGAAGGTGTCGATGCGAAGGTCGGCCGGGTTCAGCGTGATCTCCTCGGCCTCGTCGGGCTCGGGCATCACGGCCACCGTGCAGGCGCTGGTGTGGATGCGGCCTTGCGATTCGGTCGCCGGCACGCGCTGCACGCGGTGGCCGCCGCTCTCGAACTTCAGCCGGCCGTAGGCGTTGTCGCCTTCGACGCGCACGACCAGTTCCTTGTAGCCGCCGAGGTCGGACACGTTCTCGGACAGGACCTCGGTGCGCCAGCCCTGGCCCTCGGCGAAGCGCAGGTACATGCGCGCCAGGTCGCCGGCGAACAGCGCCGACTCGTCGCCGCCGGTGCCGGCGCGGATTTCCAGGAAGGCATTGCGCTCGTCGTCCGGGTCCTTGGGGATGAGCGCGAGCTGCAACTCGGCGTCGAGCGCGGCCAGCGCGGCTTCGTTGGACGCGATCTCCTCGCGCGCCATTTCGGCCATCTCCGGGTCGGCCAGCATGTCGCGCGCGGCAGCGAGGTCGGCCTCGTGCTGCTGATAGCGGCGGTAGCGCTCGACGAGGCCGGCCACTTCGGACTGCTCCTTGGTCAGCGCGCGGTATCGCTTCATGTCCGACGCGGCGCTGCCGTCGGCAAGGATGGTGTCCAACTCGGCGAGGCGGTAGCCGAGGCGGTCGAACTGCTGGCGCAGGGAGTCTTTCATGGCGGGAACGGAAGTGCAGTCAGGAAGCGGCGCAGGGGCGCGCCGGGCGGCGGCAACGGAGCGCCGCTAAGACTGCTTGCCGCGCAGGAAGAGGCGCGACACCGTCTGCGCCAATTGCAGGCGCTGCTCACCGTCGCTGGCATGCAGTTCGGCCAGCGTGCCGTGCAGGAGTTTCTGCGTGAGGCCTTTGGACAGCGCATCCAGCACTTCGTCCACGTCCGCGCCCTTGGCCAGCAGCTTGCGGGCGCGGGCGATTTCCAGCGCGCGCCAGTCGTCGGCCTGGGCATGCAGGGCCTGGATCAGCGGCACAGTGTGGCGCTGGTCCAGCCAATGCATGAAGCTCAGCACGCCGGTCTCGACGATGGCCTCGGCCTGGGCGACGGCGGCCTGGCGTTTCTCGCCGGCCGTCTGCACTTGCGAGGCGAGTTCGTCGACGGTGTAGAGATAGACGTCGGCCAACTGCGCCACCTCGGGCTCGATGTCGCGGGGCACGGCCAGGTCGACCATGAACATCGGCCGGTGCTTGCGCTTCTTCAGCGCGCGCTCGACGGCACCCAGGCCGATCAGCGGCAGGCTGGACGCCGTGCAGCTGACGACGATGTCGAACTCGTGCAGGCGCTCGGGCAGGTCGGCCAGGCGCATGGCCTCGGCGCCGAAGTGGATGGCCAGCTTCTCGCCGCGCTCGAGAGTCCGGTTGGCCACGGCCATCTGGCGCGGCGTCTTGGCCGCGAAATGGGTTGCCGTCAGCTCGATCATCTCGCCGGCACCGACGAAGAGCACGCGCGTCTTGGCCAGGTCCTCGAACAGCTGGCCGGCCAGGCGCACCGCGGCGGCGGCCATGCTGATGGAGTGGGCGCCGATCTCGGTGGAGCTGCGCACTTCCTTGGCGACGGAGAAGCTGCGCTGGAAGAGCTGGTGCAGCGTGGTGCCCAGGGCGCCCGCCGCTTCGGCCTCCTTCACGGCCTGCTTCATCTGGCCGAGGATCTGCGGCTCGCCGAGCACCATGGAATCCAGCCCGCTGGCGACGCGGAAGGCATGGCGCGCGGCGGCGCTGCCCTGCATCACGTAGGCGTGCTCGCGCAGCGCGCCGGCTTCGACGCCGCCCGTCTGCGCCAGCCAGGCGATGGCCGGCTGCACCTGGGCGGGCGGCGCCGCGACGTAGACCTCGGTGCGGTTGCAGGTGGACAGGATGGCCGCCTCGGGCGTGCCGGGGAGTTTCTGGCGCAAGCCCGACAGCGAGGGGGCCAGTTGCTCGAGCGTGAACGCAAACCGCCCGCGCAGATCGAGCGGGGCGGTGTTGTGATTCAGGCCGAGGGCAAAGACCGACATGGGTGTGAATTGTAGGATTCGCGGCTTTTCAGCTGCTGACGCCGATCAATCCGCCCCGCCCCACATGAGCCCTCTGGACGCTTTCTGGCATCTCGCCAATCTCTTTGCCCCGGCCTGGGGGCTGGCGGCATTGCTGGCTGTGGCGATCAAGGGCTTGTGGCGGCGCCAGGCCAGGTCTCTGGCCTGGCGGCAGCTGTGGGGCTGGGGCAGCTTGGGTGGCACCGTGGCAGTCGTCGTGGCGCTGGCCGTGCTGGGCCGGGACGGCAGGATGGCGGGCTACGCCCTGCTGGTGCTTGGCGTGGCCCTGCCGCAGTGGTGGCTGCTCAGCATCAAGCGCTGAGGACATCCTCGGTGGTGACGACCTCGCCGCGCAGCGAGTGCGCGAAGGCGGTCGTGATGCGCACGTCCACGAGCTGGTTCATCAGCCGCGGCGAGCCGGGAAAGTTGACGATGCGGTTGCACTCGGTGCGGCCCATCAGCTCGGTGGCGTCCTTGCGGGCGGTGCCGGTGACGAGGATCTTCTCGACCTTGCCCACCATGCCCTGCGAGATCGTCAGCGCGTGCGCCTCGATGGCGGCCTGCAACTCCTGCAGGCGCTTGACCTTGACCTCATAGGGCGTCGTGTCCTCCAGCGCCGCCGCCGGTGTGCCGGGGCGGGGGCTGAAGATGAAGCTGAACGAGGCGTCGAAGCCGACGTCGTGCACCAGCTTCATCAGCTTGGCGTGGTCTTCGTCGGTTTCGCCGGGGAAGCCGACGATGAAGTCGCTGGCCAGCCGCAGGTCCGGGCGGATGGCGCGCAGCTTGCGCACGGTGCTCTTGAACTCCAGCGCCGTGTAGCCGCGTTTCATCGCCATCAGGATGCGGTCGCTGCCGTGCTGCACGGGCAGGTGCAGGTGGTTCACGAGCTGCGGGATCTTGCCGTAGGCCTCGATGAGGCGCGGGCTGAACTCGTTGGGGTGGCTGGTCGTGAAGCGCAGGCGGCGGATGCCGGGAATTTCGGCGGCATATTCCAGCAGCAGCGCCAGGTCGGCGAACTCGCTGGTGTCGCCCATCTTGCCGCGGTAGGCATTGACGTTCTGGCCGAGCAGGTTGATCTCCATGACGCCCTGGTCGGCCAGGCCGGCGATCTCGGTCAGCACGTCGTCGAACGGGCGCGAGACCTCCTCGCCGCGGGTGTAGGGCACCACGCAGTAGCTGCAGTACTTGGAGCAGCCTTCCATGATCGACACGAAGGCCGTCGCGCCCTCGACCTTGGCCGGAGGCAGGTGGTCGAACTTCTCGATCTCGGGGAAGGAGATGTCCACCTGCGGGCGGCGCTGTTCGCGGCGGGCG
>JAEKLF010000166.1 GCA_019509985.1 Burkholderiales bacterium
GCGTTGCGGTCGCGATATCGGGGCGGAAACGTTCCAGCGCCTTCATCCAGACGCTGGCGCGCAGCACGAACATGCCGCTGTTCCAGTAGTAGTCGCCTTCGGCCAGATAGCGCTGGGCGGTCTCCAGGTCGGGCTTCTCAACGAACTGGGCGACAGCCAAGCCGCCGGCGTCGGGTGACGTGCGGATGTAGCCATAGCCCGTTTCCGGGCGGTCCGGCGTGATGCCGAGGATGGCGATGGCGCCTTCGGCCGCGATGCGCACCGCGTCCTGCAACGCCGCCGTGAAAGCAGCAGGGTTGGTAACGGTTTGGTCGGCCGGCGTGACAACGAGCACCGGGTCGGTCCCGTCCTCAAGAGCGGCCAGGGCCGACAGCGTCAATGCCGGTGCGGTGTTCCGTCCCATCGGCTCGAGCAGCACGCTGGTCGGCTCCAGGCCGGTTTCGCGCAACTGGTCCAGCACGAGGAAGCGATGCTCGTCGTTGCCGACGATGCAGGGGCCGGCGAGTTCGAACTCGGGCGAGGCCAGGGACGCGAGGCGGCGTGCGGCGAGCTGGAACAGGCTCTCATTGCCCGACAGCACGAGGAATTGCTTGGGATAGCCGGAGCGTGACAGCGGCCAAAGGCGCGTGCCGGAACCGCCGGCCATGATGACGGGCAGGACAAGGGTTTTGGTGGAGGACGACATATCGGTTCGGATCATTTGAAGCCGTGTGGATTGAGGTGCTGCCAGCGCCAGCTGTCTTCGCACATGCGAGCGAGGTCGAGCCGGGCTTCCCAGCCAAGCAACTCGCGCGCCAGCGCCGGGTCGGCCCAGCAGGCCGCCACGTCGCCAGGGCGGCGCGCAACGATCTCGTAGGGCACGTTGCGGCCGCTGGCGGCTTCGTAGGCTCGCACCAGTTCGAGCACGCTGTAGCCGCGGCCGGTGCCGAGGTTGACGGTCAGCGAGCCCGGCGCGTCGAGCAATCGCCGCAGCGCCGCGACATGGCCCTCGGCCAAATCAGTCACGTGGATGTAGTCGCGCACGCCGGTGCCATCGGGCGTGGGGTAGTCGTCGCCAAAGACCGACAGCTTGGCGCGCCGTCCGACAGCGACCTGCGCGACATAGGGCATCAGGTTGTTGGGCGTGCCGCGCGGGTCTTCGCCGATGCGGCCGCTCTCATGGGCACCGACCGGATTGAAATAGCGTAAGCAAGCGGTCTGCCAAGCGGGATCGGCGACGCCCAGATCGCGCAGGATCTGCTCGCCCATCAGCTTGGTCGCGCCATAGGGATTCGTCGCCGACGTCGGCGCATCCTCGCGCAAGGGCAGTTGCTCCGGCGCGCCGTAAACAGTGGCGCTGGAGCTGAAGACGATGCGAGCACAGCCATGGCGCTTCATCGCCTCGCAGGTGTTGACCAGACCGCCGAGGTTGTTGCGGTAATAGGCCAGTGGCTGGCTGACTGATTCACCAACGGCCTTGTAGGCTGCGAAATGCACGACAGCCATGGGTCGGTGACGGTCGAAGATCTCGTCCATGACCGCTGCATCGCAGACATCGACGCGCTCGAACTCGATGGGTGCGCTCGCCAATTCGCCCAGGCGTTGCAGCGCGATGGGCGAGCTATTGACGAAGTTGTCGACGCCGACGACCCGGTAGCCTGCCAGCTGCAGCGCGAGCCAGGTGTGCGACGCGATATAGCCGGCTGCACCGGTGAGAAGGACGGTCGTCGTCATTAGTAAAGGATGGCTTGACCCGTGCAGCCGTAGCTGCCGGCGCTGTAGACGTATTGCGGCACGCTGCTGTCGCGGCTGGAATGGTCGTACTGGCAGCTCAGACTGAAGCTGCGCGAGAAGGACCAACGCATGCCCACGTTGTAAGACCTATTGTTCTCAAGGGCATCAAATACAGGAACGCCCGGGTCGCTGGAACGGCGTGCGCGATATCTGCCAACGCTGGCATTGAGGTTGATCTTGCCGGTCAGTGCATAGGTGCCGTTGGCTTGCCAGGTGGTGTAGACGCGATCCACATCGGCCACGCTGATCTGGCTTTCCTGGCCCGTGTCCCGCGAATAGTAGATATTCAGTTGTATTTTCGCGGTGGCTTGCCAGTTCCACGCGACGGCACCCGTCGTGCCGCTGAAGTTGCGCAAGGCTTCGAGGCTGTTCTTGGTTCTGCTGCGACTGATCCGAGTGTTCAGCTCGCTGCTGCCTCCGGTGCTCCAGCGCGTCGTGAAATCGATATCGTCGCGGCTAAAGTCATTGGGCGCACTGACGACGACAAGCTTCGAGTTGTCGGGGTCAATCGCGATGCCTACGGGATAGCGGGGGTTCTGGCCTTTGGTATGCCGGCCGACCAGGCCCAGTCGCACATTGCCGGCTGGTGTCGCGTAAATACCCAACGACCCGGCGTCCTGGTGAAAGACGAAGCGGTCGTACTCTTCTGCGCTGAAATCGCGCTTACGACGTATCCAACCGGCTTCGAGGCTGTAGCGCGTGGCGACGCCAAGACGTGCAAAGGCCTGGTACTCGTCATTGCGTTCGGTGTTTTTCCTAAAAATAGGATTGACGCCGCTGCCCACGTTGAAGTCGGCCAAGGAGCGATCGGATTTCGCGCTCAGCGTGCCGGACAAATCGCCGATGGTCTGCCAATCCAATGCCGTACGCAGCGAGTAGGACTGGTTGTTCAGATCGCGATTGGTGGAGTAGCGGTTGTCTTGCAACGAGCCATCCAGTTTGAAGTGCTGGCGGCCGAGCCGCTGATCCAGCCCGCCTAGTAGACCTGCGCTGACAACCGTGTCGCTGTTGGTTGCATCCGACTGGTGGTAGATGTTGGATACATGCGACACGCCGAGCGAGCCGCCCACATAGAAGGGGACCGTGTCGTCCGTCTGGGCCTTCGCTGGCACGGCCAGCGCGACAGCGGCGGCACAGGCTGCGAGCCGTATCCAGCGAGGAAAAAACTGGGGAGGACTAATAGGCATGACGGTCAAACGCCACCAGCCTCACGGTGCGCAGGATGATCTGCAGATCGAGGGCCAGCGACCAGTTGCGCAGGTATTCCAGATCGTATTCAACGCGCGCCTTCATCTTGTCGATGGTGTCGGTCTCGCCACGCAGGCCGTTGACCTGGGCCCAGCCGGTGATGCCCGGCTTGA
>JAEKLF010000162.1 GCA_019509985.1 Burkholderiales bacterium
GGCCGCAGCGACTACCCCAACCAGGTCAACAACGTCCTGTGCTTCCCCTACATCTTCCGCGGCGCGCTGGACTGCGGCGCGACCAAGATCACCGAGGGCATGAAGCTGGCCTGCGTGCGCGAGATCGCGGCGCTGGCCAAGGCGGAGACGAGCGATGAAGTGGCCGCGGCCTACGCCGGCCAGGAGCTGGCCTTCGGGTCGGAGTACCTGATCCCCAAGCCCTTCGACGCGCGCCTGATCCTGCGCATCGCACCGGCCGTCGCGGCGGCAGCGGCAGCCGACGGCGTGGCCACGCGGCCCGTCGCCGACCTCGACGCCTACCGCCAGTCGCTGGAGCGCTTCGTCTACCAGACCGGCATGTTCATGCGCCCGGTGTTCACGGCGGCCAAGACGGAGTGCGCGCGCGTCATCTACGCCGAGGGCGAGGACGAGCGCGTGCTGCGCGCCGTGCAGGTGGCGTTGGACGAGGGCCTGTGCAAGCCCACGCTGATCGGCCGCCCCGAGGTGCTGGCCGCGCGCATCCAGCGCGCCGGCCTGCGGCTCAAGCTCGGTGTGGACGTGGCCGTCATCGACCCCGAGGACGACCCGCGCTTCCGCCTGTACTGGGAGGCCTATCACGCGCGCATGAAGCGCAACGGCGTGACGCCCGAGATGGCCAAGTCGGCCGTGCGCCGTTCCAACACGGCCATCGGCGCGCTGGCCATCGAGCTGGGCGACGCGGACGCGATGATCTGCGGCATGGTGGGCCGCTTCGACCGCCACCTGGAGCAGGTGCAGGACCTCGTCGGCCTGCGCGAGGGCGCACGCCAGTTCGCGGCGATGAACGCGCTGATGCTGGACAAGATGACGCTGTTCATCACCGACACCTTCGTCAACGACGACCCGACGGCCGAAGAGTTGGCCGACATCGCCGCGATGGCCGCCGAGGAGGTGAGCCGTTTCGGCCTGCCGCCCAAGCTGGCCTTCGTCAGCCACTCGATGTTCGGCTCCAGCACGCGTCCGTCGGCGCGGAAGATGCGCCGCGCCCACGAGCTGTTCGCGGCGCGGCATCCCGACATCGAATGCGACGGCGAGATGCATGGCGACGCAGCGCTGTCCGAGAGCGTGCGCCAGGCCTTCCTGCCCGACAGCAAGCTCAAGGGCGCGGCCAACCTGCTGGTGCTGCCGACGCTGGACGCCGCCAACATCCTGTTCAACGTGCTGAAGATCAGCGCCAGTCAGGGCGTGACGGTCGGTCCCATCCTGCTCGGCGCCGCCGCGCCGGTGCATATCCTGACCCCGTCGGCAACGGTGCGCCGCATCGTCAACATGACGGCTCTGGCGGTCGCGGACGTGCGCGAAGCACGCGTAGCGAAGGGCTGAACTGCGCCAGCGCCACGCCGGCGAGGATGACGCCGGCGCCCAGCAGCTTGTGCGCGCTGAACTGCTCGCCGCCCCAGGCCCAGGCCGTGAGGCCGGCAATCAGCGGCATCAGATAGATCAGCGGCGCGGTGCGTGCCACGCCGCGCTGCTCGTTGGCCCAGCCCCAGGCCAGCCAGCCGATGAAGCCGCCGCCGGCCGTCTGCCAGACCGTGCCGCTCCAGACCCAGGCCGGCTGCGCCTGCCAGTCCAGGGATGCCAGCGCCGGCGCGCACCACAGCAGCATCGGCAGCGTGCAGATCAGGCTGCCGTAGGCCAACACCGTCACGCCGCCGTGGTGCTGGATCAACGGCTTGCTGGCGACCGTGTAGTAGCTGAACAGCGCGGCGGCGGCCAGCAGCGTCAGGTCGCCGAGGCCCGCATGCCAGCCGGCGGCGAGCAGCTTGTCGGACGTGAACAGCAGCGCGCCCGTGGCCGCCGTGACGACACCGGCGACCTGGCCGCGCGACAGCTTCTCCACGCCGCTCAAGCGCAGGATCAGCAGCGTGAACACGGGCCCACACGCCAGCAGCACGCTGGCGCTGAAGGCGGTGGAGCCCTGCATGCCCAGCGCCGACAGCAGCAGATGCAGGCCCTGGCCGATCAGCGTCAGGCGCACCAACGGCCAGACCTCAATGCGGTCCAGGCGCGGCCAGCGCGTGCCGAAACGCCAGCACAGCAGCGCCACCGCGCAGAAGGGCACGAGCAGGTAGCGCAGGCCCAGAAAACCCACCGGCCCGACCTGGCCGAACAGCGCCTTCTGCAGCGGGAAGTTCAGCCCCCAGACCAGCACCACGGACAGGGCAGCGACAAGCGGGGCGGTGTGCCGATCCTTCATGTCGGCTAGCATATTCCCATATGAGAGAAGAATTCTCCGAAATGAGCGACGAAAACCGGTTCGAGCGCCAACTGGCTGAACGCTTGGCCGCGTTGCGCACGGCCGCGGGTTGGTCGCTGGACGAACTGGCCGCGAAGAGCGGCGTCAGCCGCGCGACGCTAAGCCGGCTGGAGCGCGCCGAGACCAGCCCGACCGCGACGCTGCTGTCGCGTCTGGCCCGCGCCCATGGCCTGCCGCTGAGCCGGCTGCTGGCCGACGCCGAGGCGCTGCCCGTGCGCCTGCTGCGGGCCGCCGAGCAACCCAGTTGGCACGACCAGCAGAGCGGCTTCGAGCGCCGCATGGCCTGCCCGCCGCTGGCCGGATTTGCGACCGAGGTCATCGAGGCGCGGCTGGCACCGGGCGCCGAGCTGGTCTACGAGGAGCCCACCGTCGCGCGGCTGGAGCACCATCTCTGCCTGCTTGAAGGCAGTGTCAGCCTGACGCTGCAAGGCCAGACCTATGGGCTGACGGCGGGCGACTCGATCAGCTTTCGCGTGCTGGGCCGCAGCGTGTTCGCCAATCCCGGCCCCGGACCCGCGCGCTATCTGCTGGCGATGACGGTGCCCAGCCTGTAACCGCCATGTCCATCGACGTCATGCGTCTTGCCCCGCTCGACCCCACCAGCGCCGACGCACAAGCGCTGATCGCCCGGTCCGAGGCGCTGATGAGCGCCCTCTACCCGAGCGAGAGCAACCACTTCGAACCCGCCGCGAACCTGCGCCCGCCTAACGGCGCCTTCTGGGGGTGTTGGGTTGGCGAGCGGCTGGTGGGCTGCGGCGGCGTCAAGCACTTCGCGGCCGTGGGCGGCGAGCCAGCCTATGGGGAGATCAAGCGCCTGTTCGTGCTGGACAGCGCCCGCGGCCACGGTGTGGCCCGGCAGCTGATGGCGCGGCTGGAGACGGAGCTGACCGATCGCGGCGTGCACCTCGCGCGGCTGGAAACCGGCATCCACCAGCCCGAGGCGCTTGGCCTGTACCGGCGTCTGGGCTACCGTGAGCGCGGGCCGTTCGGCGCTTACGCGTCCGACCCGCTGAGTGCCTTCTTCGAGAAGCAACTGCCTGGCGCCGCGACGTGAAACATGAAGAAACTCACGCGGGGCTTGGCGGACCATAATTCCGCGCCTTCCAAGAATCGAGACAGCCATGACCCGCGCCACCAAGATCGTCGCCACCCTCGGCCCCGCTTCCAACACGCCGGAGGTGCTGGAGAAGATGATCAGGGCCGGCGTCGATGTGGTGCGGCTGAACTTCTCGCACGGCAAGGCGCAGGACCACATTGATCGCGCCACCATGGTCCGCGCGGCCGCCGAGCGCGTCGGCAAGTCGGTGGCCATCATGGCCGACCTGCAGGGCCCGAAGATCCGCGTCGGCAAGTTCGATGGCGGCAAGATCGAGCTGATCCCCGGCGCGCCCTTCATTCTCGACGCCGACCGCACCGAGCTCGGCAACCAGGACATCGCCAGCCTCGACTACAAGGAACTGCCGCGCGATGTAAAGCCGGGCGACACGCTGCTGCTCAACGACGGCCTGCTGGTGCTGACCGTCGAGGCCGTGCGCGGCGCGCAGGTGCACACCATCGTCAAGCTGGGCGGCGAGCTGTCCAACAACAAGGGCATCAACAAGCAGGGCGGCGGCCTGACGGCGCCGGCACTGACCGCCAAGGACATGGACGACATCAAGACCGCGATGTCCTTCCAGTGCGAATACCTGGCCGTCAGCTTCCCCAAGAACGCGACCGACATGGAGATGGCGCGCCAGCTGGCCAACGTGGCCGGTGAGCCCTGGCGCCACAAGCCGGCCATGATCGCCAAGATCGAGCGCTACGAGGCCATCCCCCACCTCGAGGCCATCTTGAAGGCCAGCGACGGCATCATGGTGGCGCGCGGCGACCTGGCCGTGGAAGTGGGCAACGCGGCCGTGCCGGCGCTGCAGAAGCGCATGATCAAGATGGCCCGCGAGCTGGACAAGGTGTCCATCACGGCCACGCAGATGATGGAGTCCATGATCGTCAACCCGGTGCCGACGCGCGCCGAGGTCAGCGACGTGGCCAACGCCGTGCTGGATGGCACCGACGCCGTCATGCTGTCCGCCGAGACGGCGGCAGGCAAGTACCCCATCGAGACGGTCGAGCAGATGGCCAATATTGCGCTGGAGGCCGAGCGCGCCGAGTTCGTCACGCTGGACACCGACTTCGCCGGCCGCCAGTTCGGCCGCATCGACCAGTCCATCGCCATGGGCGCGCTGTTCACGGCGCATCACCTCGGCTGCAAGGCCATCCTGGCGCTGACCGAGTCGGGCTCGACGGCGCTGTGGATGAGCCGCCACCGCATCCAGGTGCCCATCTTCGGCCTGACGACGCAGCCCATCAGCCAGCGCAAGATGGCGCTCTACCGCAACGTGCTGCCGCTGCTGATGCCCAAGTTCGACGACCGCGACGTGGCGCTGGCCGCGGCGGAGAAGATTCTGGTCGAGCGTGGTGTGCTGATGCCGGGCGATACCTACGCCATCACGTGCGGCGAGCCGATGGGTTATCCGGGTGGCACCAACATGCTGAAGGTCTGCCGCGTTCAATAGACCACCCCCTACCGGCTTCGCCGGCCCCCTCAAGGGGGCGCTGTCAGTGGCCTGGCAACGCCAGTTCCACGACAGCCACTGGAGGGGAAGCCGGCCGCGAGCGGCGGCTTCTTCAATGACTGTGGCCGACGTGGCTTTTGGCCGGCAGTTCGGCCCCCGGCTCGGCCAAGCTTTCGAGGATCACGCACGCCGGCTCGTCGCCCTTGCAGCGCGCCCGCAGGTCGCGTAACTCCCTCTCCAGTTCCTGCAGCGCCGCGATGCGCGCGCTGACGTGGCCGATGTGCTCGTCCAGCAGCGCATGCGCCTCGCCGCCGTGGGCGCCGCCCTGCAGTGCGAGCAGCGCGCGCACCTCGGCCAGGTTCATGTCCAGCGACCGGCAGCGGCGGATGAAGTGCAGGCGCTCGGCATCGGCCGGGCCGTAGACGCGGTAGCCGGCGTCGGTGCGCGGCGGCGCGGGCAGCAGGCCCTCGCGCTCGTAATGGCGAATGGTGTCGACCGGCGTCGCGGTCAGCTGGGCGAGTTGTCCGATGCGCATGCGGCGATTTTGCACTTGACCCTGGAGTGGCTCCAGGGTTTGCAATCTCGTCCTGCCCGATTGAAGGTTTTTCCATGAGCCACGCCTGCAACCACGACCACGGCCACCACGGCCATCACCACCACCACGATCACAGCCCCGGCAACTCGCCGGCCTACCGCCGCGTGCTGTGGGTGGCGCTGGTGCTGAACGGCGCGATGGCCGTCGTCGAATTGGCGGCCGGCTGGCAGGCCGGGTCGCTGGCGTTGTGGGCGGACTCGGCGGACTTCATTGCGGATGCGGCCAACTACGCCGTGTCGCTGATGGTGCTGACGGCCAGCCTCGCGCTGCGCGCGCGCGTCGCCTGGGTCAAGGGCGCCGTCATGGGTCTGATCGGTGCGGCGGTGCTGGCCAAGGCCGGCTGGGCCGCGTTGCACGGCGCGCCGCCGCAGGCCGTCACGATGGGTGTCGTCGGCGCATTGGCGCTGGCGGCCAACGTCGTCGTCGCGCTGATGCTCTATGCCTTCCGCGAGGGCGACTCGAACATGCGTGCCGTCTGGCTGTGCAGCCGCAACGATGCACTCGGCAATATCGCCGTCGTTGCCGCGGCCGGCGCCGTGGCCTGGACGGGCAGCGCCTGGCCCGACCTTGCCGTCGCCGCCGTGATGGCGCTGCTCGCGCTGTCCAGCGCCCGCGCCGTCATGCGCCATGCGCGCGAGGAACTCAGGCCAAAGCCAGCGCCAGCACGGTGAGGGTCATCACGCCCGTGGCGGCCCAGCCCATGCGGCGCAGCTTCGGGCCGATGACGTGCTCGCCCATCACGGCGCTGCGCGAGGCCAGCACCATCATCGCGGCCATGATGGGCACGGCCGTGATGCCGTTGAACACGGCCGACCAGAACAGCTGCTTGACCGCGTCCATGGGCGTGAAGCTCAAGCCCACGCCTCCCAGCGTCGCCACCGCGATCACCGCGTAGAAACCGCGGCCCTCGCCATGCTCGAGCTTCAAGCTCAGGCTGTCGCGCCAGCCCGCCACCTCGGCCACCGCATAGGCCGCGGAGCCGGCCAGCACGGGCACCGCGAGCATGCCGGTGCCGACGATGCCCAGGGCGAACAGCAGTGCGGCATGCTCACCCGCCACGGGCTTCAGCGCCTCGATGGCCTGGGCGGAGGTCTGGATGTCGTGCACGCCGCTCGCATGCAGCGTGGCCGCGGTGGCCAGCATGATGCAGAAGGCGATGAAGTTGGAGAAACCCATGCCGATGTGGGTGTCCAGCTTGATGTGGCGCAGGTGGCGGCGCACCTTGTGCCGCGTCAGCGTCTTGCCGGCACCGGCCTTGCAGCCCTCGACCTCCTGGCTGGCCTGCCAGAAGAACAGGTAGGGGCTGATCGTCGTGCCGAACAGCGCCACCACCATCAGCAGCGTGTCGCGACTCCAGTGCAGGTCGGGCTTGAGCGTGCGCATCAGCACCTCGCCCCAGTCCAGGCCCAGCACGACCACCACGCCGACGTAGGCCAGCAGCGCCAGCGTCAGCCATTTCAGCCAGCGCACATAGCTCTCATAGCGGAGAAAGACCTCCATCAGCACGCTGACGACGCCAAAGCCCAGCGTGTAGACGTGGGCCGAGCCGCCCACCAGCAGGTGCACGGCCGCGCCCATGGCCGAGAGGTCGGCGGCGATGTTCAGCGTGTTGGCAGCCAGCAGCAGGCCGACCAGGCCGAGCAGCACCGGGCGCGGGAAGGCACTCTTCATGTTCGCCGCCAGGCCCTGGCCCGACACATAGCCGATGCGTGCGCTGACGATCTGGATGGCGGTCATCAGCGGCAGCGTGAAGACCAGGCTCCACAGCATCGAATAGCCGAACTGCGCACCCGCCTGCGAATAGGTGGCGATGCCGCTCGGGTCATCATCCGCTGCGCCGGTGATGAGGCCGGGGCCGAGTTGGCGCAAATAGGTGCGGATGGATTTCATGGCGGGCCCTGGGCATATGGTGTGCCCGGGTGGCCCGCAGGGAAAGACTCCCGTCAGTCTGAAGCAAGCAGGTTGTCATGCGGGTTAACCAGAATCCCCCCATGCCAACCGCGACCCGTGATCCCGGCGCCAGCCTTGACGTGGTGCTGCCAGCGTTCAATGAGGCCGCCAATCTGCCGGCGCTGTTTGCGCAACTGCGGCGTGCGCTGAGCCCGCTGACGCCGCGTTGGCGCATCGTCCTCGTCGACGACGGCAGTGCCGACGACACCGCTGCCGTTGCGCTGGCCGCGCGCGCCGCGGGCCTGCCGCTGCGCTACGTGAAGCTGTCGCGCAACTTCGGCAAGGAGGCCGCGCTGACGGCCGGCCTGTCGCTGGCCGATGCCGACCGCGTGCTGCTGATGGACGCCGACGGCCAGCACGCGCCCGAGCTGGTCGCGCGCATGCACGAGGCCTGGCTGCGCGGCGCCGACATGGTCTGCGCCGTGCGCGCGAACCGCGACGAGGAAGGGCCGTTGAAGCGGCTGGGCACGAGCCTGTTCTACCGCCTCGTCAACGCCTTCACGCAGCTGCACATCCCGCCGGACGCGGGCGACTTCCGGCTGCTGGACCGCAGGGTTGTTGCCGCGCTGAACGCGCTGCCCGAGCGCAACCGCTTCATGAAGGGCCTGTACGCCTGGGTCGGCTACCGCACCGAGTTCCTGCCCTACACGCCGAAGCCGCGCGGCAACGGCCGCAGCCATTTCTCGCTCGGCCGGCTGCTGCACCTGGCCTTCACCGGCGTGACGGCCTTCAGCAACCTGCCGCTGCGCATCTGGAGCGCGCTGGGCGGCGGCATTGCCGTCGGCGCGCTGGTCTACGGCGTCTGGATCGTCATCGAGCACCTGCTCTACGGCCACCCCATCCCGGGCTGGCCGACGCTCGTGGCGGGGCTGATGTTCTTCAGCGGCGTGCAACTGCTGTCCATCGGCATCATGGGCGAATACATCGGCCGCATCTTCGACGAGGTCAAGCAGCGCCCGGTCTATCTCGTCGCGCTGGACACGGGCAATCCGCCTTGAGGCCATTGCGGCGGCTCACGGTCTGCGCCGATGACTACGGCCTCGGCCCGGCGGTGGATCGCGGCATCCTCGCGCTCGCTGCGCAGGGCCGCATCACGGCGCTGAGCTGCCTCGTCAACCCGCCGCGCTGGTCCGCTGCCGGCGCGGCGCTGCAGGACTGCACGGCCGCAGCCGGCCTGCACTTCAACCTGACCGAGGGCGAGCCGCTCAGCCCGGCACTGCGCCAGCACTGGCCGCGCTTCCCGAGCCTGGGGCGCGTGATGGCCCAGGCCTTCCTCGGCCGCTTGCCCGACGCGCTGGCCGATGAACTGCAGGCCCAGTTGCAGCGCTTCGTCGCCGTCGCCGGCCGCGCGCCGGACTTCATTGACGGCCACCAGCACGTGCATGCCCTGCCCGGCGTGCGGCCCCTCGTGCTGGACGCCGCGCGGCGTTTACGGCTGCCGCTGCGCAACACCGGCCACGTGCGGGGGCCGGGCTTTGCGCTCAAGCGTCACGTCATCGAGGCCTGCGGCGGCCGCGCGCTGGCTGCCGAGATGCGCGCCCGCGGCCTGCCCGCCGCGCCGGCGCTGGTCGGCGTCTACGACTTCGACCCGCGCGCCGACTATCGCGCGCTGATGCGCGGTTGGCTGCGCGACATGCCCGACGGCGCACTGCTGTTCTGCCACCCGGCGCAGGGCGAACCCGACGCGGGCGACGCCATCGCCGGTGCACGCCTCAACGAGATGGCCTATCTGGCCAGCCCCGCCTTCGCGGCGGACCTCACCGAGTTCGGCGTCAGCCTGGCCTGAAGGCCCAGGCACGGTTGGCCGCAAAGCTGGCCAGCATGACGATGACCGTCGCCGCCGCTTGCGCCAGCAGATAGTGCAGCCCGGCCTGCACGCCGGCATTGACGATCAGCATGCCCAGCAGCGCACCAGCGCCGGCGGTGACGTGGAAGCGGCACCAGGCCGGCCACCGCGGGCCCTTGTGGCCGAAGGTATAGCGCCGGTTGGCCCAGAAGGCGACCTGGGCACCCAGCAGCGCGCCCGCGCCCGAGGCCAGCCAGGCCGGCCAGTGCCAGGTCTCGACCGCGAGAGCCAGCAGCGCGTAGTGCGCCGCCGTTGCCGCAACGCCGACCGCCGCGTAGCGCGCCAGCCGCTTCATGGGCACACCGCCGGCCGCGGCAGTTCGAACAGCGTCGCGCGCCGGCCGCTGAACACGGGCCGCGCGTCGGCCAGCGCATCGGCGGTCGACGCGACCAGCCAGAGGCGACCCGGCTGGCAGCGCTCGCGGGCCAGCGTCGCCGGCGTCCACAGCACGCGCTCGCCCTGCGCGGGGTCGAAGCGGGCCGCGTCCATCAGCTCGCGCTGCCAGTTGTCGCCGCCTTGGCGGCGCAGTGCGTCCCAGTCGGCCAGCACGGCCGGCGGCGTGGCCAGGCCGGCCTGCAGGCGCAGGTCGAAGAAGACCTCGCCGGCAAGCAGCACTCGGTCGCCGGGCGCGAGGCGTTCATGCAGCGCGGCACCGACGTCCGCGTGGTCGGGCTTGCCCCAGCGCACGATGGCCGGCACGCTGGCCGCGCAGATCAGCGCGCTGACCACCCAGGCGGTCCGCGCCCAGCGCCGCTCGCGCCAGGCCTCGAACAGCAGCAGCGCCATGGGCAGCAGCGCCGGCAGCACATAGCCCACGAGCTTGGAGCGCGGCAGCGAGAAGAAGGCGACGATGACCAGCGCCCACCACAGGTCGAAGCCGACGCGGCGTAGCGCCGCGGGCAGGCGCAGGCTGGCCGGCAGCATGCCCAGCGGCAGCACGACGAGGAAGAACCACCAGGGCTGGGCGTTGTTGAAGCGGGCCTCGGTGTAGCGATGGAAATGCTGCTCGATGATGAAGTAGTCGAAGAAGCCCGGGTAGCGCAGCTGCATGGCCACACACCAGGGCAGGGCGATGGCGGCGAACACGGCCAGTGCCAGCGGATGCAGCGCAAAGCCCAGCGTGGCCCAGCGCCTTTGCCACAGCAGCCAGGGCAGCACGACCAGGCCAGGCAACACGATGCCGATCAGCCCCTTGGACAGCAGGGCCAGGGCCATGGCCGCCCAGGCGACGCACAGCCAGGCCAGGCTCCTTTGCTCGGGCAGCAGCGCGCGCCGCGCGGCGACGACGGCCAGCGAGATCCAGCCGGCCACCAGCATGTCGTGGTTGGCGTACTGGCCCGCCAGGTAGTACATCGGCAGCACGGCCAGCAGCGCCAGCGCCCGGTTGGCGGCGGCCTGGCCCCAGCGCGCGCGGGCCTCCAGCCACAGCGCCAGTCCCAGCAGCCAGGCGCCCAGCAGCGGCGCCGCGCGCAGCGCCAGCGGCGTGGCGCCGAGCAGGTGCATCGCGGCGATGTCGATCCAATACATCAGCGGCGGCTTGTGGAAATAGGGCAGGCCGAAGAGGGTGGGCGTCAGCCAGTCGCCGCTGCTGAACATCTCGAAGGCGACGCCGCCATAGCGGCCCTCGTCGGGCAGGGCCACGGGGCGCCAGCCGGCCAGGGCCACCAGCCACAGGGCCAGCAACACGAGGGGCCACCCTGCGGGCAGGCGGTGGCGAAGCGCGGGGATCGCTGACATCCCGCCAGCCTAGGCTGGCGCCGTGACGCTGCTTGACGCGGAGCTGGTGCGGGGCTTGCCGGGAGGCGTCAGCGCCGACGAGGGATGCGGCGCGTGCCGCCGACGGGCAGCGTGAAGAACGCGTCGTCGGCCAGGCCGAGCGCGGCACGCTGGCGTTCGAGCTGGCGCGGCGGCTCGTCCAGCGCCTCGTCGGTCAGCTCGAAGGTGCCCCAGTGCACGCCCAGCGAGGCCTTGACGCCGAGGTCGGCGTGGACCTTCAGCGCCTCCTCGACGTTGACGTGCTGGCTCTGCATGAACCAGCGCGGCTCATAGGCGCCGATGGGGATCAGCGCGATGTCGAAGCCGCCATCCCGCTGGCGTTCGGCGAAGCGCGCGCGGATGTCGGCGAAGTCGCGCGAGTAGCCGGTGTCGCCGGCGAAGAACAGCTGGCAGTCCGGCGCGAACACCGCGAAGCCGCCCCACAGCGTCGGCGGATTCAACCGGTCAACGCAACACATTCGCTGAACCTCTCAGCGGGCGTCTGGAAGCCAAGCGTCTTGCGTGGCCTCTCATTCAATTGTCTCGCGATCGAATTGAGCTTTGCCTGCGAGTAGCCCGAGATGTCGA
>JAEKLF010000167.1 GCA_019509985.1 Burkholderiales bacterium
GTGGCGAGTTCACGCTGGCGCTGTTCCAGACCGGCACGGCGCACGAAATCGTCACGCAGACCAATGTGGGCGGCCGCGCCACCTACCAGAACGCCGGCGCCACGCAGCGCCGCGGCCTGGAGGCGTCTGGTCAGGTTCAGCTCGGCGCCACGCTGCAGGCCCAGCTCGCCGCGACCTGGCTGGACGCGACCTACCGCGACGGCTTCCTGACCTGCACCGCCACGCCCTGCGCCGCGGCCAATCAACAGGTGGCCGCCGGCAACCGCATTCCCGGCATCGCCAGGACCGCGCTCTACGGCGCGCTGACCTGGCAGCCCGGCGGCGGCTGGCGCATCGGCGTCGAAGGAAGGGCGCTCGGCAAGGTCTGGGTCAACGACCTGAACAACGACGCCGCGCCCGGCTACGCGACGCTGGCCGCCCATGTCGGCTATCAGTTCAGCGTCGGCCCCTGGGACCTGGGCGCGCTGCTGCGCGTGGACAACCTGGCCGACCGCCGCTACGCCGGCTCCGTGATCGTCAACGACGGCAACAGCCGCTTCTTCGAGCCCGCGCCGGGCCGCACCTGGCTGGCCAGCGCCAACGCGAGCTACCGTTTTTAGCCCCTCGCCCGCCCTCGCGTCGCTGGACGCGAGCGAGTCCAGTCGGTCCCCCGAGGGGACGGCGATGCATGCGGCATTGAGCCGCATGCATCGCCCAGGCGGGCCGGCTTGGGAGCGGCCCGGCGCTCGACCCGCAACTGACAACGCCGCGAATGCGGCAGGAAATAAGGAGACAGTCATGCAAAAAATCCTGCCCACGCTGACCCTGCTCGCCGCGGCCATCGCCTCGGCCCACGCCGGCCCGCTCGCCTATGTCTCCAACGAGGGCTCGGGCACGCTGAGCGTCATCGACACGGCCACCGACGCGGTGCTCTACGAGCTGCCCGCCGGCGCCAAGCCGCGCGGCGCCGTCATCAGCCCCGATGGCCGCCGCGCCTACGTCAGCGACCAGCCCGGCAACCGCCTCGTCGTCATCGATCTGGCCGCGCGCCGCCAGTCCGGCGAGATCCCGCTCGGCGAGTCACCTGAAGGCCTGGGCCAGTCGCCCGACGGCCGCTGGGTGGTGGCCGCCGTGGAGGAGAGCAACGAGGTCGTCTTCGTCGACACGCGCACGATGGCGCGCAGCTTCGCCGTCAAGGTGCACGGCAAGAACCCCGAGCACGCCGTCTTCAGCCCGGACGGGCGCTGGGTGCTGGTCAGCGCCGAGGAGGGCGAGGCGGTGGACGTCATTGACGTCGAGAGGCGCCGCCAGGTCGCGCAGGTGCCCGTGGGCACGCGGCCGCGCGGTATCGGCTTCTCGCCGGATGGACGGCGCGCCTACGTCGCGGCCGAGATGTCCAGCGAGATCTACGTCATCAGCACGCAAACCTTCACGGTGACCGACAAGCTCATGGCCGGGCCCAAGAGCAACGGCATCAGCGTGCATCCCGACGGCCGGCGCGTCTTCATCTCCAACGGTGGCGACGCCAGCGTGTCGGTGCTGGATGTGGAGCGCATGGCCCTGGTCGCCACCATCCCCGTCGGCCAGCGGCCCTGGAACATGGCGCTGACGCCCGACGGCCGCAAGCTCTACGTGGCCTGCGGCCGCTCGGGCGCGGTGTCGGTCATCGACACCGAGACGCTGCAACGCGTGGCCGACGTGGCGGTGGGCAAACTGCCCTGGGGCGTGGTGATCCGCTAGCCCGGCCAGCTCGCCATGCCGCCCCGCCACAGCCTCCGCTGGGCCGCGTTGATGCTCGCCGCCTCGACCTCGGCGGGCGCTCAGATCGCGCAGCTGGAGCGCGTTGAAGTGGTCGGCGTCTCGCCCATTCCCGGCGTCGACGTCGCGCGCGAAAAGATCGCCGCCAACGTGCAGACCGCGCGCGCCGCCGACATCGAACGCAGCCAGGCGCTCGACCTGGGCAGCTTCATGAACCGGCGCCTGGGCAGCGTCTACCTCAACGAGGTGCAGGGCAACCCGCTGCAGGCCGACGTGAACTTCCGCGGCTTCACGGCTTCGCCGCTGCTGGGCACGCAGCAGGGCCTGTCGCTGTACCTGGACGGCGTGCGGCTGAACCAGCCTTTTGGCGACGTCGTCAGCTGGGACCTGCTGCCCAAGGCCGCCATCGCGTCCATCGCCCTCAACCCGGGCTCCAACCCGCTGTTCGGCCTGAACACGCTGGGCGGCGCGCTCGCCGCGCATTGGTTCGTCACCGGCAACCGCTTCCACGAACGCGGCTGGCGGGCCGCGTCGCCGTCGGACGTGAGCCAGCTGTTCGGCAAGCTGGGCCACCGCGGCGGCGACACCGACGTCGCCCTCACCGCGTCCCTTGCCGACACGAAGCTGGGCGGCAACGGCCTGCAGGAACAGCGCTTCCTGGCGCGCGACCGCGCCAGCGTCTACACGCGACCCGACACCACCAGCAACCGCGCCGTGCTGCTCAACCTTGCGCTGTCGCGTGCGCTGGGCGCGCGCTGGACGCTGAGCGGCAACGCCTACGTCCGGCGCATCACGACGCGCACCTTCAACGGCGACCTCAACGACGACGCGCTGGACCAGTCGCTCGACCAACCCAGCGCCGCCGAGCGCACGGCACTGACGGGCGCGGGCTACACGGCCTTTCCCACCGCGGGCGAGAGCGCCGCCAACACACCCTTCCCCAAGTGGCGCTGCATCGCCCAGGCCCTGCTGCAGGACGAGCCCGCCGAGAAGTGCAACGGTGTCATCCACCAGACGCACACGCGCCAGAGCAATGGCGGCCTCAGCGCGCAGCTCGCCTTCGACGGCCCGCTGCTGGGCATGAAGGCCCAATCCCTCATCGGCGCCGCGGCGGACTTCAGCCACAGCCGTTTCGTGCAGGGCTCGGAGCTGGGCTATCTGAACCCCGACCGCAGCATCACCGGCGTCGGCGCCTTCGGCGATGGCGTGAGCGGCGGCAGCGTGGATGGCGCGCCCTACGACACCCGCGTCGACCTGGCGGGCCGCACGCGCACGCTCAGCCTGTTCGCCAGCAGCATCCTCACCGTTGCCGACGGCATCCACCTGACGCTGTCCGGCCGCTACAACCACAGCACGGTGCGCAACCGCGACGCCATCACGCCCGGCGGCGGCTCGGGGTCGCTGGACGGCGACCAGCGCTTCAGCCGCTTCAACCCGGCCATCGGCCTGACGTTCACGCCCATCGCCGGCCTCAACGCCTGGCTCGGCGTGAACCAGGGCAGCCGCGACCCGTCGTCCATCGAGCTGGGCTGCGCCGATCCGGCCAACCCCTGCAAGCTGCCCAACGCCTTCGCCGGCGACCCGCCGCTGAAGCAGGTCGTCACGACCACGGCCGAGGCCGGCATCCGTGGCGCGGCCGGCGGGCCGCTGGCCTGGAGCCTGGGCGTGTTCCGCTCCGACAACCGCGACGACCTGCTGTTCGTCGCCGACGACGCGGCCGGCTTCGGCTACTTCAAGAACTTCGGCAAGACACGCCGCCAGGGCGTGGAGCTGGGCGTCAGCGGGCAACCGGCCAAGGGCGTGACGACAGGCGCCAACCTGACCCTGCTGGACGCCACCTACCGCAGCGCCGAGCTCGTCAACGGCGCGTCCAACAGCAGCAACGACGCGGCGCGGGCCGGCTCGCCCGGCGTGGACGGCAACATCCAAGTCCGGCCCGGCGACCGCATCCCGCTCGTGCCGCGCCACATGCTCAAGCTCTACGCCGACCTCGACCTGGGCGATGCCTGGTCCTTCGGCGCCGACGCCATCGCCATGAGCCGCGCGCTGGCGCGTGGCAACGAGAACGGCCAGCACCGGCCCGACGACGTCTATTACCTCGGCCCCGGCCACAGCGCCGGCTACGCGGTGCTCAACGTCAACGCCGCGTGGAAGCCGGCCAAGGGCCTCAAGCTGTTCGCGCAGGTCAGCAACCTGCTGAACCGCGCCTACAGCACGGCTGCCCAGCTCGGCCCCACGGGCTTCAACGACGCCGGCAATTTCGAGAGCCGGCCCTTCGCCGCCAACGCCAACGGCGACCGGCCGCTGCGCCACGCCACCTTCTATGCACCCGGCGCGCCGCGCAGCGTGTCGGTGGGCGTGAAGCTGAACTTCTAGGCACAAGCCCTCGGCGGCTGCTCCGCGCCGCCACAGCCGCGCTGCAGGCCGGCGCACCGCGCGGCGACGCCCGCGCCACAACCCACGTCCGGCGCAACCCGCAGCGGCGTGCCAGCGCGGCACGCCGGGTTGTGCCTTCTGCGCCGCGCCGCAGCGCCTCGGCGCATCGCCCGCTCCAAGCCGGTACTGGCATAGCCCTTGCGCAAAGGGCTGCAGCCACATCAACCCAAACGGAGACAAATCATGCGCAACCCACATCACTCGCTGTTCATCGCCGCCGCCCTCGCCACGGCCGGCACTTGTGCCCACGCCGCCGACTTCAAGGCCGGCGAGTGGGACCTGAGCGTCGGCGGCATCGTCAACGCCTACTACACCCACACCAGCTGCAGCGGCTCGCAGGCCGTCGGCGGCCTCGCGCTCGCCACGCAGGGCCTGGGCTGCGGCGGCACCACGGGCCGCACCGTCATCGGCAACGGCCTGCTGCCCAACGTGCTCAGCACCACGGCCAAGACGCGCCAGGAGGGCTACGACATCCAGGCCACGCTGATGATCGGCGCGGCCGTCGCTTCGAGCGACGCCATCTCCAACAACAACAACGTCGACGTGCGCCAGGGCTTCGTCACCTTCGGCAATGCCGACATGGGCACGGTCAAGCTGGGCCGCGACTATGGCCTGTTCGGCTCGTCGGCCATCCTCGGCGACATGACGCTGCTCGGCGCCGGCGCCCCCGTCAGCGCCACGCAGCGCAACCGCGTGACCCTGGGCCACATCGGCTCCGGCTACACCTACCTCGGCAGCTACGGCCAGATGGCCTACAGCCTGCCCAGCAGCGGCGGCTTCTCGGCCACCATCGCGCTGATGAGCCCGGTGGACGCCAGCGGCACCAGCTTCATCGGCCGCAGCGAGCCGCAGCTGCAGGCCCTGGCGACCGTCAAGTTCGACGGCGGCAAGGTCTGGGCCGGCCTCAAGCACCAGAAGTTCGA
>JAEKLF010000168.1 GCA_019509985.1 Burkholderiales bacterium
GTCCGACGCGCCGGAGCGCTTCCGTCTTTTCAAACGGCTTCTGGATGAGAAGGTGCATCAGTGGCATCACGTTTCGCGCTACGCGCAGGCCATGGGATGCTCCGAGAAGACGCTCACTCGCATCTGCAATGCGGCGGTTGGCGTTGGTGCGAAGGCCTTTATCGCCTCCCGCCTTGCGCTGGAAGCCAAGCGCCTGCTCGTGCACACCGAGATGCCGATTTCCGCCATCGCGCAGCGGCTTGGCTTCGACGAGGCGACCAACTTCACCAAGTTTTTTCGCGGCATCGAAGGCCGCACGCCAGGCGACTTCCGCCGTCAGTTCGATGTCTCGTTGTAGCCGCTTTCAGCGATCTCATCATGCTCGCGCACCAACACTGAGTTCGGAACCCACTCGGGGCGCCAACAATCCGGACAGCGATCAGCGGCGTCCTCCAGCAGAGTCGCCGTAGGCCGTGCGGAAGCCCTTGCCGAAATGGCCTGGGTCGGCATATTCCCAGTGGCGTGCAATTTCGGCGAAGGTCGCGCCGCTTGTTATCCCCGTAGAGCTCATTGGGGAAACGGAGCGGGGTTCGCCAGGTAGGCTTTGAACAGGCGCGCGAACTGACCACCGTCGTTCGTGATGTCCGCCGACGTGGCGCCCCCGGGACTGAAGACGAGCGCGAATACGCCATTGCCCGTGTACTGCGTTGGATGCGTCAGCATGTACTGGACGTGGTTGTCCCGATAGTGCTTCGGAGTTCCACCAGGGGTCGTCGAGGGAACGCCCATGGGGGTCTGCCAGAACAGGATCGGCAGGCCGCCCAGGCGGCTTCGCACCGTGCTTCTCGTCCAAGTAGAACGGGCCGGTGCCGCGACCCGCACACTCGTCCACGGGCGTCGGCATTTCAAAGCAGCCAGCGTCGCGATCACTCGTCTGCGCCACGATGAAGTCGGCCTTGTCTGCACCGAGTTTTGCCATGAAGGTGCCGGTGGCGTCGGGATTCCCGTACCACATCGACGGGGGGAAGCCCATCCTCGCCTTGGGCGCGTACGTCCGTCCGAGCGTCAACAGGCAACCGACGACGCCAACAGCCGTATTCGGTTGGTTGGCGCATTCCGGCACCGTGCTCACGCGCGCCGGCAATTTCGCTGGGTCGCCGCCGGGTGCACTGCCCTCTGCGAAGCCCCAGAAGTCAGGCTCGAGGTTGACCAGGGTGGGGCGGCCGGTCTCGGCGATCTTCTGGTACATCAACCTGACTTGCGCCCAGTAGGCGGCCATGAACGGCGCGTCGTTGATGACGGTGACGTCGCCACCCCGCAGGGAAGGCATCTGGAACAGGGTGAACATCGGCACGGCGCCCGTGGCCGCGACGTCGTTGGAGAAGACCGGCACGACGCCACCGTCCGGATAGTTGTATTGCCATTGAGGCCATGCGTTGCCGCCGCCAGAGTTGAAACCCGTGACCGCCACGAGATAGGTATCGATGATGTCCGGAGTGATCTGCTGGGCCTTCATGTCCGCGATAGGACTGGCCGCGCCGAGGCCCACGAGGAGCCGGGCGGGCTTGCCGAGGGCTGCAGTGATCGAAGGAGCTGGTGCAGGTGCAGGTGCAGGTGCAGGTGCAGGTGCAGGTGCAGGTGCAGGTGCAGGGGCCGGTGCAGGAACAGGAACAGGAGCAGCGCCGACGGGTGACGCGGGGTTGCCCGAGCCATCGCCGCCCCCACAGGCGGATAGCACCAGTGCACACAGCAGTGCGCTTGTCGCAGTGGCACGTGTCGGGCGTTGGTTTGGCATGCTCATCGTGAAGTTCCTATCGCGGGATGCGAGTTCAGACCGATTCGATTGACATCGAACGGCGAGCTGTCCGCCTCAGTCGGATTGACGAGAGCTTTCGCAGACTGGCCCTAAAGACCTGGGGGAAGCACCCACTCGATGCCAACGCGGCGCGTGGCGGTTCCGTCGCGCAGCTGCGCCGGGTCCGGCGCAGCGGTGGGGGTGGTGGCAGCGCGCGCCAGGCTCACGGCGTCCAGCTCGCGCTCCAGGGCCAGGGCCGGCGCACCGCGCACGCCAGCGGCCGTGATCTCGCGGCGCTGCACGAAGCTGCGCACGATCTTGCCGGCAGCGTCGATGTCTTGCTCCACGACGACCGTGCCGGCGAGTTCGGCGCGGCGCGCGAACAACGGGAAGCCGTTCGCGTCCGTCGCGCCCGGCCCGCTGCGCGGCACATCGGGCAGCAGATAGCCCGACGAACGCACGGCCATGGCTGTGCGCCAGGCATGCAGCGCGCGCGGAGCCGTCATCCGCTGGGTGCGCACCTGCTCCTGGCTCCACCAGCGCAGCAGCTCGCAGCGTGAAGCGGCTGATTGCGCGGCATAGGTCCAGCCCGGCGCCTGCAGCGCGTTGCGCACCTCAGGGGCGAGGCTGGCCGAGTTGCCCGGCAGCTTGGGCAGCGCGGCGACCAACTCGTCCTCGAACGCACGGTCCGGCGCGGGCGGCACCTGCCGCGGGACCTGGCCCCATCGCGCCAGGCGCGCCGCCTCGCCCTGCCAGGCGGCGTCGCGCTGCTCCGCGGGCAGCGCCTCGATCAGCTGCGCCACCTGCCCCGCGGGCCGCGTCTGGTCCAGCCGCTGGCAAATGGCGGGCGTCTTGAGCGCTTCGATCCAGATCGTGTCGCTGGGATGCGGCGTCGCATCCGCCTGCCAGAGCGCCACTTCGTTCAGCACGCGATTGCTCAATCGCTGTGCCGCCACCTCGGCGCGCAGCTCGCCCTTGCCCTGGGTGGTTTCTTCGGTCAGCCATGCCGCCCAGCCGGCCTGGGCACGCTCACGTTGTTGACGCAGCACGCCCTCCGCCAAACCGCGGTGTTCGGGCGAAAGCTTCAGATCTGCAGGCAACTGGAACATGCCCGCCAGCAATTCCAACGGCTGGCGCAGCAAGCCCGCATCACGCTCCAGGCGCTCACGCAGCTTTGCCCGCTGTTCGACCATCAAGCGGCGTGCGGCTTCGTCACGCTGCTGATCGATCAGCTCCTGCGCCATCTGCTTGTTCTTGGCCGCCGCAGCCGCCTTGTCTGGGTTCTGCCCCTCGGCCGCCACGCCGCCAACGCGACCGGGCTCCATGCCGGGAAAGGTGCCTTGAGCCAGCACCGCCGCCGATGTATGCAGGAGCGCCGCCAGCGCAACCAGCCGCAGAGAAAACCGCCGCTCAGAACCCTGCGCGGCGTCACCGCAACGCCCAACATGTGATGCATTCATGAACACTCCCAGTTCAAGGTCTTGCCTTCGCCCAGCATGGGACTGCGCTTGCCCTCCACGTCCAGGCCCCAGTCGCGCAGCGTGCCCTCCGTGATCCGGGCCGTGTACTGCGCCCCCACGCGGCCGACCGTGCCGCGCGCCGCGACCTGGCCGTCCACCCCCACGACCGTGAAGCCCGCACTCGCGCCGTCCTCCAGCTCGAACACCCGCAGCACCGTGCCGCGCGCGTAGTCGTAGTCCGGCTTCTCGGTCTCGGCACCCCAGGCGATGACGCTGTTCGGCGCGACGTACAGCGGCATGGACAGGAAGCCGTGCACCTCGCGGTGCCAGCGCCCGCCTTCGCGCTTCTCGCCGCTGAGCAGGTGCGTCCACTGGCCCGACCCTGATCCAGGCAGGTAGAAGTCCACCTCGCCGCTGGCCGTGAACACCGGCGCCACGAGCAGGCTTTCGCCGAGCTGGTATTGCCGGTCCAGCGGCGCGCAGGCCGGGTCGCCCGGATGCTCGATGAGCATGGCGCGCATCAGCGGCACGCCGGGAACTGGATCCAGCGCTTGTACACGGCCGGCGGCGGGTTGCCTTCGAAGCCGCCGATGTCGTGGCTCCAGAAGGCGAAGCCGCAGCTGGTCAGCGACAGGCCGCCTCTGAGGCTTTCGGCCATGGACTCGAAGTTGCTCCAGCAGTCGCCGCCCCAGTGCACGGGGAAGCGCTGGCCGGACGCGTAGGTGGAGCGGGCGAAGACGAGGGCGTCGCTGCCCTGCACGTCTTGCAGCAGCTCGAACACGGCCTGGTTGTACTGCAGCGCGTAGAGGTTGTGCATCTCGACGGGGTCGGAGCCGTCGAAGTAGCTGACGCCAACGCTGGGGATGCGCTCGCCGAAGTCGGTCTTGAAGCAGTCGGCGCCCTGGGCGAGCAGGCGACGCAGGTGGCTTTGGTACCAGGCCTTGGCGGCCGGGTTGGTGAAGTCGACGATGGCCATGCCGGGTTGCCATTGGTCGGTCTGGAACGTGAGCCCGTTCGTCCGTTTGATGAAGTAGCCGTGCTTGACGCCTTCGGCGAACAGGGGCGACTTCTGCGCCACGTAGGGGTTGATCCAGAGGCTGATCTTGAGGCCCTTGGCGTGCAGCCGCTCGAGCATGGCCTCGGGCTCGGGGAAGCCGCGCGGGTCCCAGGCGAAGTCGCACCACTGGAACTCGCGCATCCAGAAGCAGTCGAAGTGGAAGACGGACAGCGGCAGCTCGCGCCGCTTCATCTCGTCGATGAAGTGGGTGGCGGTGGCTTCGTCGTATTGGGTCGTGAACGAGGTGGTCATCCACAGGCCGAAGCTCCAGGCCGGTGGCAGCGGCGCGCGGCCGGTGAGCGCGGTGAGGCGGCCGATGACGTCCTTGGGCGTGGGGCCGGCGATGACGCAGTAGTCCAGGCTCTCGCCTTCGCGGCTGAACTGCACGCGGGCCACTTTCTCGGAGCCGACTTCGAAGGACACGGGGCCGGCTTCGTTGACGAGCACGCCGTAGCCGCGGCTGGTCAGGTAAAAGGGCACGCTCTTGTAGGCCTGCTCGCAGGCGGTGCCGCCGTC
>JAEKLF010000076.1 GCA_019509985.1 Burkholderiales bacterium
GGTGCCTTCACCGGCGTTCTCGGTGACGACGTCACCGGCGTTGTCGACGACGTAGGTGTCGTTGCCCAGGCCGCCGGCGAGGGTGTCGGCGCCGGCGCCACCGTCGAGCAGGTTGTCGCCGCCGTTGCCCGTGAGGATGTTGGCCAGCGCGTTGCCGCTGCCGTCGATCGCGGCGCCGCCCGTCAGCGTGAGGTTTTCGATGTTGGCGGCCAGCGTGGTCGTCACCGAGGCCTGGATGGTGTCGGTGCCTTCGCCCGCGTTCTCGGTGACGACGTCACCGGCGTTGTCGACGACGTAGGTGTCGTTGCCCAGGCCGCCGGCGAGGGTGTCGGCGCCGGCGCCTCCGTCGAGCAGGTTGTCGCCGCCGTTGCCCGTGAGGATGTTGGCCAGCGCGTTGCCACTGCCGTCGATCGCGGCGCCGCCCGTCAGCGTCAGGTTTTCGACGTTGGCGGCCAGCGTGGTCGTCACCGAGGCCTGGACGGTGTCGGTGCCTTCGCCCGCGTTCTCGGTGACGACGTCACCGGCGTTGTCGACGACGTAGGTGTCGTTGCCCAGGCCGCCGACCAGCGTGTCGGCACCGGCGCCGCCATCCAGCGTGTCGTTGCCCGCGGCGCCGGTGAGGGTGTTTGCGGCGCCGTTGCCGGTGATCACGTTGTCCAGCGCATTGCCGGTGCCGTTGATGGCCGCGGCGCCGGTGAGCACGAGGTTCTCGACGTTGACCGCCAGCGTGGTCGTCACCGAGGCCTGGACGGTATCCGTACCTTCGCTGGCCTTCTCGACGATCACGTCGCCGGCGTTGTCGACGACGTAGGTGTCGTCACCGGCGCCACCGGTCATCGTGTCGGCGCCGGCGCCGCCATCCAGCACGTTGGCCGCCGCGTTGCCGACGAGCGAGTTCGCCAGCGTGTTGCCGGTGCCGTTGATCGCCGCGACGCCGGACAGCACGAGGTTCTCGACGTTGGCCCCGAGCGTCCAGCTGATCGAGGATTGCACGGTGTCGGTGCCCTCCGCGGCGTTCTCGGTGACGGTATCGCTCGCGTTGTCGACGATGTAGGTGTCGTTGCCCGTGCCGCCGGTCATCGTGTCGGCGCCGCTGCTGCCCATCAGCAGGTCGTTGCCGCCGGCGCCCGTCAGCGTGTCGGCGCTGGCGTCGGCGGCGGCCGTGCCGGATGACAGGACGTTGAGCGGAATGATGCTCATCGACACATCGTTCGGCGTCTGCCAGTAGAGCGTGGCGCCGGACGTGCCGCCGCCTTCGGCCATCGTCAGCTGGATGCTGTTGTAGCCGGCCAGCAAGGTGACGTTAGCGATGGCCGAGTTCGAGCCGGTGTAGGAGGCTTGCGTCAGCACCGTGGCGCCGTTGATCGTCAGCGTCGCGGTGTCATCGATGAAGAACTGGAACTGGTAGTTGCCGTAGGCGGGCGCCAGCAGGTTGCCGGTCCACTTGACCGAGAAATTGTCGGCGTTGATGACGGCGGCCGCCGGGCTGCCGCTGGTCAAGAAGTCCACCGCCTCGTAGCGCGTTAGCGCCGGCGAACCGCTGGTCGTGGTGTTGTTGTAGTACTCGGCCTTGAGGCCGAGTTGGGGCGAGGCCTGCGAAACGAGCACGTCGTTGCCGGCGCCACCCGTCAGCGCGTCGGTGCCGCCGCCGCCGAACAGCCAGGAGCCGGCGCTGGCGCCGGTGATGGTGTTGCTGCCGCTGTTGCCTTCGATGCGCACGGCCGTCGTGCCGCCGGTGGCGTTGATGGCGCTGTTGCCAGTGAGCGCCAGCCGTTCGACGTTCGCCGGCACGGTATAGGTGACCGACGAGCTGACGGTGTCCCAGCCGGCGCTGACCGCTTCGGTGACCACGTCGCCCGTGTTGTCAACGACATAGCTGTCGTCGCCCGCGCCGCCCACCATGGTGTCGGCACCGGTGCTGCCGTCCAGCGCGTTGTTGCCGCTGTTGCCGGTCAGCGTGTTGGCCGCGCTGTTGCCGGTGAGGTTGTAGTCGGTGTAGCCCCCCGCCAGGTCGATGTTGCCGCCGTACTTCAACGTGCTGCCGTAGGTCGCGCCGGAGAATGTGGCTGCACCGCCGCCACTGATGCCGCTGGCCAGCGTGCCGTTGAGCGGCTGGTAGACGACCAGGCCGCTCTCGGTGCCGGTGAGCGAGCCCATGTTCATGCCGGCCAGCACTTCGGCCTGCGTGAGCGCGCGATCCCAGATGCGCACGTCGTTGACCACCATCGTCGGGTAGGGGTCGGCCGACCAGCCCGACTTGCCAACGAGGAACTGGCGGGCCACGTCGACCGGCACGCCCAGGAAACCCGACGCCCGAGAGGCGCCGTCGACGTAGACCGCCCCGTTGCCCTGCGCGTCGACCGTGACGCTGATCTGGTGCCAGCCGGTGCCGATGGCTGTGGTGGTCAGTTGCCCGGCGAGCGACGCGCCGGCGTAGTTCTGCACGTTCACCGTGGTGCCGTTGATGGCCACCAGCACGTTGTTGTTCGCCTGCACGCCGATGTCGAACAGGCGCGACCAGGTGCTCTGGCTCGCCGGGACGTTCACCCAGGCCTGCAGCGTCATGTCGCCGCCGACCGTCGCGCTGGGCAGCGTGAGGTATTGCGAGAGCGTGCCGTCGAGCTTGACGCCGTCGCGCAACGCGCCGTTCTCGACGTTGGCGGCCAGCGTCACGTTCGTGAGGCCGATTTCGGTGTCGGTGCCTTCGGCGGCGTTCTCGGTGACGACGTCGCCGGCGCTGTCGACCCAGTAGGTGTCGTTGCCGGTCCCGCCCACCATGGTGTCGTTGCCGGTCATGCCGTTGAGCGTGTCGTTGCCCGCCAGCGCGGTCAGCGTGTTGGCCGCGCTGTTGCCGATGAGCAGGTTGTCGCCCGTGTTGCCGGTGCCGTTGATCGCGCTGGAGCCCGACAGCGCCAGGTTCTCGACGTTGGCGCTGATCGTGTAGGTGATGGCCGAGACGACGGTGTCGGTGCCTTCGGCGGCGTTCTCGATGACGGCGTCGCTCGCGTTGTCGACGGCGTAGATGTCGTTGCCGGTACCGCCGATCATCGTGTCGGCGCCACTGCCGCCGTCCAGCACGTCGTTGCCGGCCAAGCCGGTCAGCGTGTTGGCGGCGGTGTTGCCGATGAGCACGTTGTCGCCACTGTTGCCGGTGCCATTGATGGCCGATGAGCCGGTGAGCACGAGCGTCTCGACGTTGGCCGGCAGCGTGTAGGTCACCGCTGAGCGCACCGTGTCCCAGCCCGCGTTCACCGCCTCGACGATGGCGTCGCTGGGGTCGTCGACGATGTAGACGTCGCTGTTCGCGCCGCCGGCCAGCGTGTCGGCGCCAGCGCCGCCGTCGATGACGTTGATGCCAGCATTGCCGGTGATGCTGTTGGCCAGCGCGTTGCCGGTGCCGTTGATGTTGGCGCTGCCGGTCAGCACCAGGTTCTCGATGTTGGCGCCCAGCGTCCAGGTCATCGCCGCCTGCACGGTGTCCGTGCCTTCGCCGACGTTCTCGGTGGTGACGTCGCTGCTGCTGTCGACGACGTAGATGTCGTTGCCGGTGCCGCCAGCCATCGTGTCGTTGCCGGCGCCGCCGTCGAGCACGTTGTCGCCGGTGTTGCCAGTGATCGTGTTGTTGAGCGTGTTGCCGGTGCCGTTGATCGCGCCGCCGCCGGTGAGCACCAGGTTCTCGACGTTGGCCGACAACGTGGTGGTCACGGAGGCCTGCACGGTGTCCGTGCCTTCGTTGGCGGCCTCGACGACGACGTCCGTCGTGTTGTCGACCACGTAGGTGTCATTGCCGGCGCCGCCGGTCAGCACGTTGGTGGCCGAATTGCCGGTGAGGATGTTGTCGAGCGTGTTGCCCGTGCCGTTGATGGCCAGGGCGCCCAACAGGGTTAGGTTCTCGAGGTTGGCGGCCAGTGCATAGGTGACCGTCGAGCGCACGGTGTCCGTGCCGGCGCCCACGTTCTCGACGACGACGTCGTTCACATCGTCGACCAGGTAGGTGTCGTTGCCGGCACCGCCGGCCAGCGTGTCGGCGCCCGCGCCACCGTCCAGCGTGTTGGCGGCGCCATTGCCGGTGAGGATGTTGGCGAGCGCGTTGCCGGTGCCGTCGATGGCGGCGTTGCCGGTCAGCGTGAGGTTCTCGACGTTGGCCGACAGCGCGGTGGTGATCGAGGCGAGCACGAGGTCGATGCCCTCGCTGGTGTTTTCCACCACCACGTCGCCCGCGTCGTCGACCACGTAGCTATCGTCGCCAATGCCGCCGGCCAAGGCGTCGGCCCCGGCGCCGCCGTCCAGCGTGTCGTTGCCGCCGCCGCCGGTCAGCACGTTGGCCGCGCCGTTGCCGGTGATGACGTTGTCCAGCAGGTTGCCGGTGCCGTCGATGGTGGCGGCGCCGGTCAGCGTGAGGTTCTCGACGTTGGCCGACAACGTGGTGCTGACCGACGCGAGCACCGTGTCCGTGCCCTCGCTGGCGCGCTCGTTGATGACATCGCCCGCGTTGTCGACGACGTAGGTGTCGTTGCCGGTGCCGCCGGCCAGCGTGTCGGCGCCCAGGCCGCCGTCCAGCGTGTTGTCGGCGCTGTTGCCGGTGATCTGGTTGTCCAGTTCGTTGCCGGTGCCGGCGACGTTGGCGCTGCCCGTCAGCACCAGGTTCTCGATGTTGGCGCCCAGCGTCCAGCTCAGCGCGGTGCGTACGGTGTCCGTGCCGGCGCCCACGGCTTCGACCACCGTGTCGCCCACGTTGTCGACCACGTAGGTGTCGCTGCCCAGGCCACCGGCCATGACGTCGGCGCCGGCGCCGCCGTCCAGTACGTTGTTGCCGGCGTTGCCGGTGAGGGTGTTGGCCAGGTCGTTGCCGGTGCCGTCGATGTTGGCATTGCCGGTGAGCGTAAGGCTCTCGACGTTGGCTTCCAGAACATGGCTGGCCGAAGCGAGCACGGTGTCGTTGCCCTCGCCCACGTTCTCGACGACGAGGTCGCCCGGGTTGTCGACGATGTAGGTGTCGTCGCCCGTGCCGCCGGCCAGCGTGTCGGCGCCCGCGCCGCCGTCCAGCGTGTTGTTGCCGGCGTTGCCGGTGAGCTGGTTGTCCAGCGTGTTGCCGGTGCCGGTGAGGTCGGCACTGCCGGTCAGCACCAGGTTCTCGACGTTGGCCGCCAGCGCCAGGCTCAGCGACGAGCGCACGGTGTCGATGCCCTCGTCGGCGTTCTCCAACACGAGGTCGCCCGCGTTGTCGACGACGTAGGTGTCGTCGCCACCGCCGCCGGTCATCACGTCGGCACCGGCACCGCCGTCCAACGTGTTGGCCGCCACGTTGCCGGTCAGGCTGTTGGCCACGGCGTTGCCGGTGCCGTCGATGGTGCTCGTGCCGGTGAGCACGAGGTTCTCGAAGTTGGTCGCCAGCGTCCAGCTGATGGACGCGCGCACGGTGTCGTTGCCCTGGCCGCTGGCCTCCACCAGCGTGTCGCCCAGGTTGTCGACGACGTAGGTGTCGTTGCCGGCGCCACCGGTCAGCGTGTCGGCACCCGCGCCGCCGTCCAGCACGTTGTCGCTGGTGTTGCCGGTGATGACGTTGGCCTGCGTGTTGCCAGTGCCGTCGATCGCGCCGCCGGCTTCGTCCAGCACCAGGCGCTCGACGTTGGCCGACAGCGTGTAGCTGACGACAGCAATGGCCGTGTCGGTGCCTTCGCCGCCGTTCTCGACGATGACGTCGCTGGCGTTGTCGACGAGGTAGGTGTCGTTGCCGGCACCGCCGGCCAGCGTGTCGGCGCTGGCGCCGCCGTCGAGCAGGTTGTTGCCGGCGTTGCCGGTGATGGTGTTGGCCAGCGCGTTGCCGGTGCCGTCGATGTTGGCGCTGCCCGTCAGCACCAGGTTCTCGAGGTTGGCGCCCAGCGTCCAGGTCAGGCCGCTGCGCACGGTGTCGCTCCCTTCGCCGGCGTTCTCGACGAGGTTGTCACCGAGGTTGTCGACGACGTAGGTGTCGTTGCCCAGGCCTCCGCTCATCACGTCGGCGCCGGTACCGCCGTCCAGCACGTTGTTGCCGTTGTTGCCGATGATGGCGTTCGCCAGGTCGTTGCCGGTGCCGTTGATGCTGGCGCTGCCGGTCAGCGTCAGGTTCTCGACGTTGGCTGCCAGCGCGTGGCTGGCCGAGGCGAGCACGGTGTCGGTACCCTCGCCGGCGTTTTCGGTCACCGTGTCGCCGCTGTCGTCCACCACGTAGGTGTCGTCACCCGCGCCGCCGGCCATGGCGTCGGCCCCGGCACCACCGTCCAGGCGGTTGTTGCCGGTGTTGCCGGTGACGGCGTTGTCCAGCTCGTTGCCGGTGCCGTTGAGGTCAGCCGTGCCCGTCAGCACCAGGTTCTCGACGTTGGCGCCGAGCGTGAAGCTCACGCCGCTGCGGACCGTGTCGGTGCCCTCGCCGGTGGCTTCGGTGACCGTGTCGCCGGTGTTGTCGACGAGGTAGGTGTCGTTGCCGGCACCGCCGGCCATGCGGTCGGCGCCGCCAGCACCGTCGATCAGGTTGTTGCCGGCGTTGCCGGTGAGGCTGTTGTCCAGCCCGTTGCCGGTGGCGTCGATGTCGGCGCTGCCCGTCAGCACCAGGTTCTCGACGTTGGCCGGCAGTGCCAGCGTGACCGACGAGCGGATGGTGTCCGTGCCCTCGCCGGCGTTCTCGACGACGGTGTCGCCGGGGTTGTCGACGGCATAGGTGTCGTCGCCCAGGCCGCCGACCATCACGTCGGCGCCGCCAGCGCCGTCCAGCACGTTGTTGCCGGTGTTGCCGGTCAGGTGGTTGGCGGCGGAGTTGCCGGTAGCGTTGATGTTGGCGCTGCCCGTCAGCACCAGGTCCTCGACGTTTTCGGCGAGGCGGAAGCTCACGCTCGCCAGCACCTGGTCGACGCCCTCGGCCACGGCCTCGGTGACCGTGTCGCCGGCGTTGTCGACGAGGTAGGTGTCATCGCCCGCACCGCCGGCCATCTGGTCGGCACCGGCCTTGCCGTCCAGCACGTTGTTGCCGGCGTTGCCAGTCAGCACGTTGTCCAGCTCGTTGCCGGTGGCGCCGAGGTCGCCACTACCGGTCAGCGTCAGGTTCTCGACGTTGGCGCCGAGCGTGTAGCTGATGCCTGAACGCACGCTGTCATTGCCCTCGCCAGCGTTCTCGGTGACGGTGTCGCCCGCGTTGTCGACGACGTAGGTGTCGTCGCCCACGCCGCCGGCCATCTGGTCGGCGCCGGCCTTGCCGTCCAGCACGTTGTTGCCGCCGTTGCCCAGCAGCGCGTTGTTGGCAGCGTTGCCGCTGCCGTCGATGTCGTTGCCGCCGGTCAGCGTCAGGTTCTCGAGGTTGGACCCCAGCGTCCAGCTGACCGAACTCTTCACGAGGTCGGCGCCCTCGCCCGCCTGCTCGGCGATGCTGTCGCCGGCGTTGTCCACCACGTAGGTGTCGTCGCCCGCGCCGCCCACCAGCACGTCCGCGCCCGCGCCGCCGTCCAGCACGTTGCTGCCCACGTTGCCGGTGATGACGTTGGCCTGCGTGTTGCCCGCGCCGTCGATGTTGGCGCTGCCCGTCAGCGTCAGGTTCTCGACGTTGGCGCCCAGCGTGAAGCTCACGCCGGCCTGCACGAGGTCGATGCCCTCGCCGGCGTTCTCGGTGACCGCGTCGCCGGCGTTGTCGACGATGTAGGTGTCGTTGCCCGCGCCGCCGGCCATCTGGTCGGCGCCTGCGCCGCCGTCCAGCAGATTGTTGCCGCCGTTGCCGGTGATCTGGTTGTCCAGCGCGTTGCCGGTACCGGCAAGGTCGCCGCTGCCGGTCAGCACCAGGTTCTCGAGGTTGGCGCCCAGCACGTAGCTGAAACCGGCGCGCACCGTGTCCAGGCCCTCCGACGGGTTCTCGGTGATCACGTCGCCCGCGTTGTCGACCACGTAGGTGTCGTTGCCCGCGCCGCCGATCATCGTGTCGGTGCCGGTGCCCCCGTCCAGCAGGTTGTTGCCGCTGTTGCCGGTCAACACGTTGTCCAGGTCGTTGCCGGTGGCATTGATGGGCGCGGTACCGGTCAGCGTCAGGTTCTCGACGTTGGCGCCCAGCGTGAAACTGACGCCGCTGCGCACGAGATCCGTGCCGCCACCGGCGCTTTCCGTGACGGTGTCGCCGGCGTCGTCGACGAGGTAGGTGTCGTCGCCAGCGCCGCCCAGCATCGTGTCGGCGCCCGCACCGCCGTCGATCAGGTTGGCGCCGCTGTTGCCGACGATGCGGTTGTCCAGCTCGTTGCCGGTGCCGCTGATGTTGGCGCTGCCGGTGAGCTGCAGCTCCTCGACATTGGCCGACAGCGTGGTGCTGACGCTCGCGCGCACCGTGTCATAGCCGCCGTTGGCCTCCTCGGTGACGAGGTCGGCAGTGTTGTCGACGATGTAGGTGTCGTCGCCCGCGCCGCCGGCCATCGTGTCCGCGCCACCCTTGCCGTCGATCAGGTTGGCGCCGGCGTTGCCGGTGATGACGTTGTCCACCGCGTTGCCGGTGGCATCAATGTTGCCGGCACCCAGCAGCGCCAGGTTCTCCAGGTTGTCGCCCAGCACCCAGCTGATGGATGAGCGCACACCGTCCGTGCCCTCGTTGGCGAGTTCGGTGATCTGGTCGCCCGCGTTGTCGACGACGTAGGTGTCGTCGCCCGCGCCGCCGGCCATCTGGTCGGCGCCGGCCTTGCCGTCGAGCAGGTTGTTGCCGGCGTTGCCGAGCAGGATGTTGTTCAGCGCATTGCCGGTCGCGTCGATGTTGGCCGCGCCAGTCAGCGTCAGGTTCTCGATGTTGCTGCCCAGCACGAAGCTGACGCTGGAACGCACGAGGTCCGTGCCCTCGCCGGCGTTCTCGGTGGCCGTGTCGCCGAGGTTGTCGACGACATAGATGTCGTCGCCCGCGCCGCCGGCCATGGTGTCGGCACCCGCGCCGCCGTCGATGAGGTTGTTGCCGCTGTTGCCGGTGATGACGTTGTCCAGCGCGTTGCCGGTGGCGCTGTTGCTGCCGCTGCCCGTCAGCACCAGGTTCTCGACGTTGGCACCCAGCGCGTAGCTGACGCCCGAGCGCACGGTGTCCGTGCCTTCGCCGACGTTCTCGGCGACGACGTCGCCCGCCGAATCCACCACGTAGCTGTCGTCGCCCGCGCCGCCGGCCATGCGGTCAGCGCCTGCGCCGCCGTCCAGCACGTTGCTGCCGGCGTTGCCGGTCAGCTGGTTGTCCAGCGCGTTGCCGGTGCCGTCGATGTCGGCATTGCCGGTCAGCGTCAGGTTCTCGACGTTGGCGGACAGCGTGTAGGTGACCGACGCGTTGACGCTGTCGGTGCCCTCGCCGGCCGCCTCGACGACGAGATCTGCCGAGTCGTCGACGTTGTAGCTGTCGTTGCCCGCGCCGCCGGTCAGCACGTTGGTGCCGGCAGCGCCGGTCAGCACGTCGTCGAAGGCGCTGCCAGTGAGGTTCTCGATGCCCGCGAGCGTGTCGCCCTGCGCATCGCCGCCGCTGCCGCGACCCGTGGAAAGGGACACCGTCACGGCGGCGCTCGACGCCGCGTAGGTGGCCGTGTCCGTGCCAGCGCCGCCGATCAGGGCGTCCGCGCCCGCGCCGCCGTCCAGCACGTCGTTGCCGGCGCCACCGTCGAGCCGGTTGGCCGCGGCCGTGCCGGTCAGCACGTCGTCCAGGCCCGAGCCGGTCAGGTTCTCGATGGCATCGAAGCTGTCGCCGGCGGCGTCGCCGGTGTTCAGCGCGGTGTCCGCCAGGTTGACCGTCAGGCCACTGAGCGCGCCGGCGTAGCTCGCCGTGTCGCTCCCCGCGCCGCCGACGAGCTGGTCCGCGCCCGCGCCGCCGATCAGCACGTCGTCGCCCGTGCCGCCCAGCAGCTTGTTGACGCCCGCATCGCCTTCCAGCGTGTCGTCGAAGGCCGAGCCGGTCAGGTTCTCGACGCCGGCGAAGCTGTCACCCGCCGCGTCGCCCGCGTTGTTCGCGGCATTGACGAGGCTGGCCTTCACGCCGGCGGTTGCGCCCGCGTAGGTGGCCGTGTCGTTGCCGGCGCCGCCGACGAGCTGGTCCGCACCCGCGCCGCCGTCCAGCAGGTCGTCGCCGCTGCCGCCGTCCAGGCGGTTGTCGCCGGCGTCGCCCTTGAGCGTGTCGGCGAAGTTGGAGCCGACGAGGTTCTCCACGCCGTCGAGCAGGTTGCCCTGCGCGTCGCCGCCGTTGCCGATGCCGGTCACCAGGTCCACCTGCACCGCCGCGGCGGAGGTGGCGTAGCTGACCGTGTCGTTGCCCAGCCCGCCGTGGATCACGTCGGCGCCGCCGCGGCCCTCGATCCAGTCGTCGCCATCGCCGCCGGCAATGGTGTTGACGTTGGCATCGCCGACCAGCGTGTCGTTGTAGTTGGAGCCGGCCAGGTTCTCGATGGACACGTAGCTGTCGCCAGCGGCCGCGCCGGTGTTGGTGTTGGGGGCCGACAGGCTGGCCGCGACGCCCGCGGTCGCGCTGGCGTAGCTGGCGGTGTCGTTGCCGTCGCCGCCGTCCAGCACGTCGCCCGCATCGCCGCCATCCAGCACGTCGTCGCCCGCGCCGCCCACTAATCTGTTCACGCCGGCCGTGCCGGTCAGCGTGTCGTCCCGGTCGGATCCGGTCAGGTTCTCGATGCCGGCCAGCCGGTCGCCCTCGGCGTCGCCGCGCTGGCCGATGCCGGTCGCGAGGTTGACCTGCACGCCCTGGGCGGATGCCGCATAGGTGGCCGTGTCGGTGCCCGCGCCGCCCGTGAGGACGTCGGCGCCGGTGCCGCCGTCCAGCAGGTCGTCGCCGTCGCCGCCGTCCAGCGTGTCGTTGCCGGCCAGGCCCACGAGGGTGTCGTTGCCGGCGTTGCCGGTCAGCCGGTTGGCGCTGGATTCGCCGGTCAGCTGGTCGTCGCCGCTGCCGCCGGCCAGGTTCTCGATGGACTGGAAGCTGTCGCCGGTCGCGTCACCGCCCGTCACGACGCCGGTGGTCAGGTTGATCTGCACCGCCACGGTGGAGGTGCTGTAGTCGGCCGTGTCGGAGCCGTCGCCGCCGATCAGCGTGTCGGCGCCCGCGCCGCCGGTCAGCACGTCGTTGCCGCGGCCGCCGTCCAGCACGTTGTTGCCGGCGTCGCCCACCAGCCGGTCGGAGAAGCGCGAGCCGGTCAGGTTCTCGACGTTGGCGAGCGTATCGCCGCCGGCGTCGCCGCCCGAGCTGGGCGTGGCGCCGCTCAGGTCGACCTTGACGCCTTCGTTGGAGTCCGCGTAGTTCGCCGTGTCGTTCCCGTCGCCGCCATCGAACTGGTCGGCACCCGCGCCGCCCACCAACGTGTCGTCGCCCGCGCCGCCCTGCAGGTTGTCGTTGCCCGGGTTGCCGACCAGGACGTTGTCGAAACCGTCGCCGATCAACACGTCGTCGTTCTCGGAGCCGGCCAGGTTCTCGATGGACTGGAAGCTGTCGCCTTTCGCCTCGCCGGTGTTCTGCGCGGCGTTGGCGAGACTGGCGGTGACGCCGGTCTGGGCGTCGAGATAGCTGGCGGTGTCCTTGCCGTCGCCGCCGATCAGCGCGTCGGCGCCCTCGCCGCCTTCCAGCTCGTCGTCGCCGGTGCCGCCGTCCAGCCTGTTGTCGCCGGCATCGCCGATCAGCAGGTCGTCCTCGGCGGAGCCGGTCAGGTTCTCGATGTCTTCCAGACGGTCGCCGGTGGCGTCGCCGCCGCTGCCCTGGCCGGTGCCCAGGCTCACGTTCACGCCGGCCGTGGAACTCGCGTAGGTGGCCGTGTCGTTGCCGCTGCCGCCTTTCAGCGTGTCCGCGCCGCCGCGGCCTTCCAGCACGTCGTCGCCCGCGCCGCCCTGCAGCACGTTGGCCGCCGCATCGCCGCGCAGCGTGTCGTCATGGTCGGAACCGATGAGGCTTTCGATCTGCGTCAGCGTGTCGCCTTCGGCCTCGCCACCCTTGGCCGTGCCGGCGGCCAGGTCGACGGTCACGCCTGCCGACGAGCCGCTGTAGACGGCCGTGTCGTTGCCGGCGCCGCCCGTCAGCACATCCGCACCGCCGCGGCCTTCGAGCAGGTCGTTGCCGGCGCCGCCATCCAGCCGGTTGGCGCCGCCGTCGCCGCGCAACGCGTCGGCCCCGCCGCTGCCGCTGAGGTTCTCGATGCCGTCCAGCGTGTCGCCGTCGGCGTCGCCGCCGCTGGCGGTGCCCGCCGCCAGGTCCACACTGACGCCTGCGGGCGAGCCCTCGTAGCTGGCCGTGTCGCCACCGCTGCCGCCGACGAGCTTGTCGGCGCCATCGCCGCCCACCAGCCAGTCGTTGCCGGCGCCGCCGTCGAGCTTGTCGCTGCCGGCCCCGCCGATGAGGCGGTCCGAGCCGACCAGGCCGTTGATGGTGTCGTTGCCGGCGCCGCCGTCGATGACGTCGCCCAGGCCATAGGCCGGGAACACGACGCCGGCCTTGCCACCGGATTCGTAGCTCATGTCGGCCGCACTCGTCACGTCACGCACGATGGCGGGCAGCGTCAGCTTGCCTTCCAGCACGGTGCCACCCACGTCGGCGGAAGCCGTGACGACAAGGTCGAAGGTCGTCGGGCTGCCGCCGGCAGTGTCGGAGAGCACCGGGTAGCGCACCATGACGCTGAAGTGGGTCGTGGTGGCGGTCGGGTCGGTCGGCAGCGGCAGCTCCCAGCCCGTCGCGCCCTTGGCGGCACCGACGACTTCGAAGCCGTCCGGCAGGCCGCTGATGACGAGGGACTTGACGATCGGCGCCGTCTTGGCCGACAGCGTGATCTCGAACTGCCGCGCCCAACCGGCGCCCATGCCCAGGCCGCCGTCGCCGCTGATGATGTCGTCACCCGCCGTGCCCGTGATGACCTCGGGTGCGGCCTGGGCGGCCGGCGACAGGTCGGTGGCCGATTCGGCCGAACCGCCGGAGCCGGTGATGGTGGCACCGGTGGCCGTGGCGCTGACGTCCTGGCCGGCGACGTTGTGGAACTGGCCGGCCACCGTCAGCGTGGGTCCGGCGGGCGGCGGGGGTGGTGTGCCGCCGCCGGGCGAGCTGGCGGGCGTCGGCGCGACCTGGATGACCAGCGTGAATGGCCGGGCCTCGTCGTGGAACTCGGCCTTGGACGTGCCTTCGCCGGATGCCGTGCCCGACACCATGCCGCTCTCCAGCGGCTTGGGCGGTGGCGGCATCTCGCTGCTGCTTTCACGGTCCGACGACGCCAGCGTGTCGGCGACGGTGGTGTTCTTCTCGATGGTGCGCAGCAGCGTGTCGGTGATGTTGACCGGCCCCGTCTGGGCGATCAGCGTTGAGGCTTCGATGCTGCCGTCCTGGAATTGCAGCCCGAAACCCGGGTCGGCCAGCGCGCGCAGGGCGGCGTTCTGCAACACGTGCTGGGTGCCGTCCGACATGATCAGCACCAGGTCCACGCCCGCCACCTGCACCTTGACGATGGCCGCACGCGACAGTGCGAGCCTGAGAGTGGCGTCGCCTGTGGGGGCATGAATGACGACTTTGCCCGCGACGTTGTCCATCGTTTACTACTCCGTGTCAGCGCGTCGGCGGCGATTCGGCCGGCGAGGCGCAAGGGATGCCAACCCGGCGCAGCAGCTGGGCATCCGAGTCGCTGGCGGCCTCGGCGGCCAGCACGCGCAAGCCCTCCGACGCACCCAGCTCCACCATCAACTGCAGCAGGCGGCGCTTGCCCGCGCTGCCATCGCCGGCCAGGCCGGTGCTCAGCGCCGGCCCCAGGCGCAGGTAGCCTACGCCAAGGCGGCGCAGCAGCGCCAGATCGTCGGGTGGTGTCAGCACGCGCCGCAGCCCAATATGCACGCCACGGCGCTGCAGCATCGTCGTCAGCGGCTCCAGCACACCCGTCACGTTGCGTTCGCCGTCGATTTCGAACTCCACCCACAGCCGCTGCGCCAGCGGGCCCACGCCGGCCAGCGCTTCCTCGAACCGGCTGACGAAGGTCGGCCGCTCAGCCGAGCGCGCCGACACGCGAATCGCGATCTCTTGCCGGTCTTGTTCATGCCCGGCGATGCGGGCCAGCGCCAGCTCGGCCAAACGCAGGTCGATATCAGCGATGCGGGCGGTGCGCAGCGCCGAGGGCAGCACCTCGTCGGCATCGAAGGAGCGGCCTTCGGCGTTTTGCAGCCGCACCTGCGCAAGCTGTTGCGTGGCGGTCCCGTCAAGCGTCGTGACGGGCGACAGCTGCAGGTCCACGCGGCCGGTGACCAGCGCCTCGTCGATGAGGCTGCGCCATTGCGCCAGCGACACGGCCGGGCCGGAGCGCGTGACGCGCGCCATCAGCCAGGGCGCGTCACCGCCCTCGCCGGACTGCAGTGCGTGGTCGATGCGCGACATCACCGCGCCGATCGACTCGCCGCCGTGGAAGACGCCGGCCGCCAGCCAGCCCACGCGCGGCCGGTCGGTCAGCTCGCGCTGCTTGAGGCCGTGCAAGGCCTCGGACAGCTCGCGCGTCCAGGTGTCGAGGGCGTCGGCCCGAACGAAAGGCATCAGCACCCCGAAATCGGCACCGTTCAGCCGCGCGATCACGCCACCGGCATCGACCAGGCGCGGCGCCCGGGTGCGCAGCAGCGTGGCCACCTGCTTGAGCAGCTCGTCCGCGCGCTCGCGGCCGGCGCGCTGGTTCAGGCCCGCGAGGTCATCGATGCGCAGCAGCACGATGCCGCCGGTGGCCTCGCCCGGCTCTTGCAGCAGCGTGGCGAGCCGGTCCATGAACTGCGCGCGCGCGGCCAGCTGGGTCACCGGGTCGACGGAAAGCTCGGCATGCAGCTCGCCCAGTCGGCGGTCGCGGTCGTCCAGTTGCGCCTTGATGCGGGTCAGCGCGACGTTGATCGTGCGCGACATCGGCGCCCACTCGACCGGACCGTCCTGCGCCCGCTCCGTGATGCGTCCTTGGCCGGCGGCGTCCAGCTGGGCCAGCAACGGCTCCCCGCCGCGCCGCCACCAGCGCGAGACCGCCACCAGCGCGGCCAGCGTGGCAGCAGCGCCCAGCGCGTGCGCGGCGGCCAGCCAGACCAACTGGTCAGCCGTCACCGCGCCGCGCAGCAGCCACAGGCCGACCACCGCGGACAGCGAGAAGCCGCCAGTCACCGCCAGCCCGGCCCGCTGCGTGGCGCTGCCAATGCTCATGGTTCGTCGCCGCCGGCAATCTGTTCGTACTGCAAGCCGAAACGCTCGTCCAGGTTCTCGGCCACCAGCGAGGCCGCCGCCACCAGACTGGCGTCCAGCTTGTCCAGCGCGCGCCGGGCGTTGTCGCCGGCCTCGATGGAGGCCGCGACTTGGGCGGCCAGGGCCAGCACCGGCGCCAGCGTGCCCGAAGCCACGTCGGCATCGAGGTGGTGGGCCACCGCGTCGACCACGGTCTCGGGGAAGCCCAGCTCGTCCAGCCAGGCCGCGCTGACTTGCGCATGGTCCATGCCACTGGCCTCGCGCTCGATGGCCGCGAGCTCCGCGCCGCGCGCCGAGCGTGCACCGGCCAGCTTGGCCGGCAGCGTGCCAGCAAAGGCCTGGCACAGGATCAGGTGGCCCACGTTGTGCAGCAGGCCGGCCAGGAAGGCGGCCTCGGCATCCGCACCGGCCAGGCGAGCCAGGCTGCGCGCCGCCTTGGCGGTGACGGTCGCGTCCATCCAGAACTGGCGCAGGTTCACGCCTGGCACGGCCACAAACACGGCCTCCAGGCCACCGCTGATGACCAGTGTGCGCAGCGTGTCGGTGCCGACGATGGCGACGGCGTCCTTCAAACTGGCCAGGCTGCGCCGGCCGCAGTAATAGGGCGAGTTGGCGATGCGCAGCGTGCGCGCGGCGAGCTGGGGTTCCTGCTCCAGCTCGTCGACGACGCCGATCACCGACGCGCCCGGGTCGCGCAGTTGGCTGATGAGCCGGCGCACGACTCGCGGCACCGACGGCAGCGACAGCCGGCCGGCCGCCGCGGCGCGCACCGTGTCCATGTGCAGCGCCATCGTCATGTGCGCGGTCCCTTGCCGTCGGACAGCGCGTCGCGGAGCTGGTCTTTCTCCAGGTTCCACAGCGTCGAGTCCATGCGCTTGACCAGTGCGGCCTGCTGCAGCACCTCGTCCTTGAGGCCGTCGTTGGCCTTGGTCAGCGCGGAGATCTCGCGCTCCAGGTTCTCGACGCGGGTCAGCGCCAGCCGCACGTCGCCCACCAGCGCCTCCTGCGTGGGCAGGAAGTCCAGCATGCGGCCAACGCGCTGGTTGGACGAGCCGCTTTCCTGCAGCATGCCCTCGGCGGCGGAGGCCAGCCTTGCCATGGCCGGCACCACCTCACCGACCCCGCCGACGGTCGCCGTGGTGCGTTCCAGCACGGCCTCCTGGCTATGCAGCCGCTCGGTGAGTTTGGCCGTCGCGCCGGCCATCTGCGCCACCTGCGGCACCAGCCTGTCCAGTCGCGCGACGACATCGGCCAGGCCCGTCGTGGACGCGCGGTGCTGCTCCAGGATGTCGGCCAGCAGCGTGGCCAGGAAGCGCTCGCTGATCTCGACGTTCTCGTTGACGCTGCTCTTCTCCGCCAGCGACAGCACCTGGCCGCGTACGGTCTCGACGAGATCCGTCGCGGCCTTGCGCACGGCCACCATCTGGAAGCCCAGCACGATGGAGCCCACCAGGCCGAACATCGACGCCGAGAATGCCGTGCCCATGGCGGCCAGAGGCTTTTGAAGGCCACCGACGATCTTGGCGAACTCACCCTCGATGTCGCCCCCGCCGCTGGCGCTCTTGGCGATGGTGGCGATCAGGCCCGAGGTCTCAACCAACGTCTCCAGCAGGCCGACGAAGGTGCCCAGCAACCCCAACCCCACCATCAGACCGACGAGGAACTGGCTGAGTTCCTGGCGCTTGTTCAGGTATTGCTCCAGCGCCTCGATCTCCGGCTCCATCGCCGAGCTGTGGATGTAGACCTGGTGGCCGAGGCCCAGTTTCTGCAGCCGGTCCAGCATGCCCGTCACGAAGGCTGGCGGGCCCAGGCGCGGATGCTGTTCGCCACTGGCGTCGCCGTCGTGGAGCCAGCGCATGCCGGCGCGGAAGACCCGGTCCTCGCCGAACAGCTCGACGAGGTGGCCCGCCATCGTCCACATGCCCCAGCAAAGCACCGCAATGATGATGCCGTTGAGGATGGGGTTGGCCATGACCGCGAAGGACACGAAGTGCCACATCGATGCGGCGCCGGCCAGCATGGCCAGCAGCGGCAACGCGACGAAGAAGACATGACGCGCGCCGACGCCGTGCTCGTGCTGGGACTGCGGCCCGCGCGGTGGCAGCGGTTCGGACACGGTGGCGATGTGGGTGTCGCTCATAGCGATGGTCCGTGGTCTTCGAATTTCATTTCAGTTGCTCCACTTGCGGGCCGGCGCCGGGCTGCTCTCATTTGCGGTCACGCAGCGCGGTGTCGGCCAGCCCGCGGATGGGCGAGAGCAGGTATTGCAGGACGGTGCGCCGGCCGGTGACGACGTCGGCGCTGACGCTCATGCCCGGGCCAAGCGATTGCCCGAAGCGCTTGGCACTGGCCGGGTCGACCGTGGCGACGACTCGGAAATAGCGCTCGCCGCGCTCGTCGACGAGACTGTCCGCGCTGATCTCGCTGACGCGGGCCTCCAGCGTGCCGTAGGTGGTGTAGTCAAAGGCCGCCACCTTGACCCGCGTGGGCAGGCCCACACGCAGCGTGCCGCGCTCGGCTGGCGACGCGCGCGTCTCGATGACGAGGGCGTCATCCTGCGGCGTCAGCTCCAAGAGCGTCTCGCCGGGCTTCACGACACCACCGACCGTGTTGCTCGCCAGCTTGTTGACGATGCCGGCCACCGGCGCAGTCAGCACCGTGCGGCGCACCCGGTCGTTCTCGGTCTTGATGTCTTCCTCCAGCCGGCGCAACTCCACGCGCGCATCGGAGAGCGCCGTGCGCGCTTCGCTGCGGAACTGGGCCACCGTCTCGGCCTGGCGGGCCGACAGCTCGCCAGCCGCGGCGGCCAGTCGCGGCAACGAAGCCTCGGTCTCGGCGATCTGCGTTGTCAGGCGCTCGACGCGGCCGCGTGCGTCCAGCAGCTCGCTCTGCGAGCCGGCATTGCGGGCCACCATGTTCTGCACCAGGCTCAGCTGCGAACGCGCCACCTCCAGCTCCGCGCGCAGGCCTTTGGTCCGTGCGGCGGCCTCGGCCGCCTCCTGGCGGCGCTGCGTCGCCTGCTCCTGCAGCACGCGGGTGGTCTGCGCCAGCTTGGCGGCGCGGGCCGCAAAGGCTTCGGCCTCGGCCTGTACGGTCGGGTCGGTGAGCGCCGTGCCGGCGGGCGGCTGGAAGCGCGGCGCACCGTTCGCTTCGGCATCCAGCCGCGCGACGCGGGCGGCCATGCCCGCCTGCCGCGCACCCTTCTCGGCGCGCGAGGAATTGGCCTGCAGGTCCGACACCGCCACCAGCGGCTGGCCGGCCGCCACCGCGTCGCCCTCGTGCACGAACAGCTTGGACAGGATGCCGCCCTCCAGATGCTGCACCAGCTGCTGCTTGCCCGAAGGCACGATGCGGCCCTGCGTGTGCACGACCAGGTCCACCTGCGCGACGGTGGTCCACAGCAGCATCGCGGCGACGACGGCCGCCACGGCGTAGATGAGCGCGCGAGGGCGGCGCAGGCGGCGCGTCTGGCCCAGCGTGTTGTCGAAGTAGGACAGCAGCAGGTCCACCGGCACCGTGGACGGTTGGGCCGTCGTCATGGCTTCTCTCCCAACCGCACCGCGACGCCCGGCGCCGGTGCGCTGGCCTTCATGTCGATGCGCGTGACGATGCGGTCAGCGGCGATGCCCTGGCCCAGCAGCTCGTTGCGCACGGCCATCGCACGGATGAAGGCAGCGCGCTGGTTCTCGCTGAGGTGGATCTCAGGCCCGATCGCAACGATCTCCAGTCGCAGCGCGGGTGACTCGGCCAGTTGCGCCTTGAGCGGCGCGAGCGCTTCGCCCAGCGCCTTGGCGGCGGCGGCGTCGACGGTCAGCGCACCGGGCGCGAAATCCAGCTGCAGAAAGCGCTCCGCCGGCTTGACCTTGGCCGTCGCCGGACTGGCGGCGAGCGACGCCTCGTTGCCCGCGACCGCGATGCGCCTGCGCTGCGGCGCCTGCGACTCGATCACCGGCGAGCCGGCGGGCGGGCGCTCCTTCTCGGCCGCGGGCGCGATGAGCGCCTGTCTCGCTCGACCCAGCTCGGCCTGCTGCTCGGCGATCTTGGCCGCCATGCGCTTGGCCAGGATCTGCGCCGAGAAGCTCAGCGCGATCGCCAGCACGACGATGACGAACACCATCGCGATGACCACGTTGGTCAACGCGTCCACGAAGCCTGGCCAGTAATCTCCGTTCTTGCTGCCGCCACCTGCCATGGCATTTACCTCGCAACAACCGTGCGCAGCGCGCCGGTCAGGTGGGCAATGCGCCACTCGTTCAGCGCCGCGCTGACCACGACCTGCACGATGTCGATGCGACTCTGGTACAGGCGCTGGTAGGCATCCAGCACGTCCAGCAACTGACGGTTGCCCCCCGTGAGCTGGGCACGGAAGGCGTCGACCACCTTGCGGTTGGCCTCCAGCTCGTCACGCACGGAGGCGAAGCGCTCCGTCGCTGCGCGCAGGTTGGCGTAGCCGGTCTCCAGATCCTGCACGACACGGCGGCGCACACCCTCCCCGCGCGCCTGCAGTTCGTCCCGGTGTGCCTCGGACGCACGCATGCGGGCGTAGTCGGCGCCACCGTTGACCAGCGGCAGCGTCATGACCAGCATGGCCTTGCTGTCACGCTGCTGCGCCAGGCTGCCGGCAGCGTTGCGGGTCTCGGAGTGGGTCAGCTCCACCGCCAGGCGCGGCAGGAAGGCGGCGCGGTTGCCGCGGCGCTCGGACTCGGCCGCCTGCTGTTCCAGCTTGGACGACTGCAGCTCCGCATTGCCGGCTTCGGCCTCGGTCATCGCGGCATCGGCGTCGACGGGCAGGTAGAGGTCCATCGGCGCGTCCAGCGCCAGGCCGAAAGGCGTCACCGACGACAGGCGCTGGAAGTTGCGCAGCGCCGCGGCCAGCGCCGCACGCGAGTCGGCCAGGCCAGAGCGCACGTTGGCCACGCGCGCCGTGATGCGCTCACGCTCCGCAGGGCTGGCGCCACCGGCCGCCACGCGGTCGCTGATGTAGCGCAGCAGCTCGTTGAGCTCTTTCTCATAGCCCTGGCCCAGCTCGACGCCCACTCGCTGCTGAAGCACGGCGAACCAGGCCGCGCCGGTGTCCAGAAGCGTCTGTGACTCCACGCCGGCCAGCTGCACGTCGGCCGAAGCGGCCAGCAGCTCCTGGCGCGTCCACTCATGGCGGGCCGCCTCGTCGACCAGCGCCTGGGTGAGCACGGCGGAATGGTCGCCGCGTCCCAGGTTGTCGGTCCGGTCCGGAGTTTCCAGATGCCCCCGGCCGACCGAGAAGCGCGTCTCCAGCTTGGGCAGCAGCGCGCCGCGTGCGGCCTTGCGGGTGTAGTCGAAGCTCAAGGAGCGAAAGCGCGCGGCCGCCACGTCCGGACTGTTCTGCCAGGCCGCCTGCAGCGCATCGCCCAGCGACAGTGCCGGCCCGTTGCCGCTCAGCTGAAGTACTGGCGGCATGCCGAGCAGTTGCCGCAGGCTGGCCAGGCGCGGCCGCGCGGTTTCGGCAGGCGCCGACGCCGCCATGGCCGGTGACTCTGTTGCGGGCTCGGTCTGGGCGCCGACCCAGGCCGGAGCCGCGCAGAGCAGCACCAGCCAGCTTGATCGACACAAGAGGGACCGGGAAGACATGGATCGCATTCCTTCAGGCGGACGTCGTGTCGCCGGCAGCAGGCCGGCGCGGCGCGGGCGTGCGCGGGCCAACAGCGCCGGGCGCCAGCAGGCGCTGCGGCGGCGCGTCGGCGACGAGGCGGCCGCGCTCCAGTACCAGCACGCGGTCGCAGATCTGAATCAGCTCGGCGCTGTGCGTGGCGACGATGACGCAGCGTCCCTCCTTCCACCCGGGCAGCGCCGCGAGAAAGCCTTCCTGGGCCTGCCGATCCAGGCCCAGCGTGGGTTCGTCCAACAGCATCAGGTCCGAAGTCTGGTGCAGTACGCGCGCCAACGCCAGCATCTGCCGCTGCCCGCCCGACAGCCCCGCACCGTTGGAACCCAACTCGGTGTTCAGGCCCAGCTCGCCGCGGTCCAGCTGCGGGCCCAGGCCGGCGACGCGCAAGGTGCGCAGCAACTCAGCCTCACGGCTGCCGCCCTCGCTCGGCGCCACCACCTCCTGCAGCCGCCCGGCCAGGAAACCCGGCTCCTGAGGCTTGTAGGCCACGGCGCCAGCCAGCCAGCGCCGCGTCAGATCGTCCGCCACGACGCGCCCGCCGAGCGCGAACTGGCCCGAGGTGGGCACCAGATGGCCCGCGAACAGTCGCAGCAACGTCGACTTGCCGGCGCCCGAGCTGCCGACCACAGCGACCAGTTCGCCCGGCTTCAGCGTCAGGTTGAGGTCGGTCAGCACGGGCGGCCGGTCCGGGTAGGCAAAGCCGACGCCGGCCAGGCGCACGCCCTCGGCCGCTGCGGCGCCTAATGGGCCGATCTGCCCGCCGGCCTCGTGTCCTGGCGGCGTCGCCGCATCCAACGCCACGGTCTGGGCCATGTCGCGCAGCGCACGCAGGAACTCCTGCCAGCGCAGCATCACAGGCGCGAACAGGCAAATAGAACTCACCAGGCGCCCGCCCAGCATCGTCGTGGAGATGAGCCCACCGACGCTGAGAGCCTGAGCTTCGATGCGGTAGACGCCGGCCACCAGCGTCAGCACGGTGCAGGCCGACATGCCCACCGGCAGCAACTGCTGGCTGACCTGCTGCCAGACCCTGGCCCTGGACGCCGCGCGTGCGGCGGTGGCCGAGGGCTCGCGCAGTCCTCGCTCGGCCACGCGTGCGGCGGCGACGGACATGACACTTTCGCGGGCGATCAGCACGTCCACGAGCCAGGACAGCTTGGTGCTGGATGCTTGCGTCGCCACGCGCGAGCGGCGCGCGGCGGCGGCCTGCAGCACACCGCCGGCTGCAAGCAGCAGCACGCCCATGCCGATGGGAATCAGCACCAGCGGCCCGGCGATGACGGCCACTACGATGGCGAACAGTAGCGCGAACGGCACGTCGGCTAGCGGCAACAGGAACTGGGCGGACAGCACGTCGCGCGTCGCGCCGAGCTCACGATAGCGCGACAACAGCGTGCCGATGGCCAACGGGCGCGAGGCCGGCGCTGCCAGCACGCCGCGCAGCAAGCGTTCGTCCAGATGCATGTCCCAGCGTGCGCCGGCGTGCTCAACGAGCAGCACGCGCGACAGGCGTAGCACGAGCTCCAGCGCGAACAACAGCGCCATGCCCAGCGCAAGCGCCCAAAGCGTCTCGTGCAGCTCGTTGCCGACCGCCTTGTCGTAGACCAGCATCGAGAACAGCGGCAACGTCAACACGAAGGCGTTGACCAGCAGGCTCGCGATCGCCAGATCGGCCAGGTGTCGCCGATTCGCACGGAGGAACAGCAGGATCGAATCTCGCATGCGTCAGTAGAGACTCGTACTTCACGCTGGCGAACAATGAACCAGGCGGGATGGAGAAAGAGTAGCCAGCAGGTGAGTCGATGATATCTGCGCGGTCAAGCGCAGGACTGGAGGAAAACGCTGCCAAAAGCCTTGCTGTTGCCGAGTCCGACGGACGTTGGCGTACCTTTTCGTGCCGCCTGATGCCGACTCCGAGCCCCCTTCCGGGGCGAGAACATCGGGCGCTGCTGCGGCGGTGCTGAAAGCGGCCGGCCTTTGCGTGAAGGGCACAGGTACCTCCCGGCGCCAATCCATGCCGGGGACAATCGCCGCCATGCACCGTACGATCTTCACGACTCCGGGAGTCAACACCTTGCTGCGGGGCCTCTCCATCGTCTGGCTGAAGCTGGCCGGCTGGACGGTTCAAGGTGTGCTGCCGCAGGAGGCGCGCAAGAGCGTCTTCATCGCTGCGCCGCACACGAGCAACTGGGACCTGCCCTACACGCTGTTTGCCGCCTTCGTGCTGCGGCTCACGCCCTACTGGATGGGCAAGGCCTCGATCTTCAAGTTCCCGTTCGGCGGGCTCATGCGCTGGCTCGGCGGCATCCCGGTGGAGCGCAGCAAGTCCAGCAACCTCGTCGCCGCCTCAGCCGAGGCACTGCAGGCCGCGGACGGGCCGGTGCAGCTCATCGTGCCGCCCGAGGGCACGCGCAGCAAGACGATCTACTGGAAGACGGGTTTCTATTGGATCGCCGTCACCGCCAAGCTGCCCATCGTCATGGCGCACATGGACTATCCGCGCAAGCTGGTCGGCCTGGGCCCGTTGTTCCGGCCCACCGGCGACGTCGACGCCGACATGGCCGAGATCAAGCGCTACTACGCGCAGTACAAGGGCAGGAACTCAGACCAGTTCACGCACGAATAGACGAGCCCCTCGCCCAGTCTCGCGCCGCTGAACGCGGGCGGGTCTGGTCGGTCCCCCGAGGGGACGGCGATGTTCACGGCGTTGAGCCGCGAACACATCGCCATCGCGGGCCGGCTTGGGAGCGGCCCGGCGCTCGGCCCGAATACCGAAACTACCTACTTCGCAAAGTGCAGCCCATGCCAACCAACCTGTCCAAAGACCCGCTGCATGGCCTCACGCTGGAGGCCATCGTGACCGCGCTGGTCGAGCATTTCGGCTGGGCCGAACTGGGCCAGCGCATCGCCATCAAATGCTTCCAGGTCGACCCCAGCGTGGCGTCGAGCCTGAAGTTCCTGCGCAAGACGCCCTGGGCACGCGCCAAGGTGGAGAGCCTCTACCTGTTCATGCGGCGCGAGCAAAGCCGCGCCGCGCGGTAGAGACGTTAGCGCCCGCCGGTTTCCGGAAGTTCGATCTTCACCTCGAGCACCTCCAGGTCACCCTGGCGCTCCATGTGGACCTTGATGTCGTCGGGGTTGATCGACACGTATTTGCTGATGACGGCCACCAGCTCCCGCTGCAGTTGCGGCAGGTAGTCGGGGCTGGAGCTGCGGCCGTTGCGCTCGTGGGCGAGGATGAGCTGCAGCCGCTCCTTGGCGACGCTGGCCGAGCTCTTCTTTTCACCGAGGAAGAAGTTCAGGAATCCCATCGCGTGGCTCCCTTCACTTCGCACCGAAGACGCGCTTGAACCAGCTTGGCTTCACGGCCTCGGTGAAGCGCATCGGCTTGTCTTCGCCGAGAAAGCGCGCGACGACGTCCTTGTAGGCTTCGGCCACGTCGGTGTCGGCGAGGTGGATGGCCGGCGTGCCCTGATTGGAGGCCTGCAGCACGCTTTCGCTCTCGGGGATGACACCGATCAGCGGCGTGCGCAGGATCTCGTGGATGTCGTCCAGGCTCAGCATCTGGCCGCCTTCGACCCGGTTCGGGTTGTAGCGCGTGATGAGCAGGTGCTCCTTGACCGGGTCGCCGCCTTCGATGGCGCGCTTGGTCTTGCTGGACAGCATGCCCAGGATGCGGTCGCTGTCGCGCACCGAGGAGACCTCGGGGTTGGTCACGACCAGCGCTTCGTCGGCGTAGTGCATGGCCATCAGCGCGCCGGTCTCGATGCCGGCCGGCGAGTCGCAGACGATGTAGTCGAACTCCATCGCCTTCAGCTCGTTGAGCACGCGCTCCACGCCTTCCTGCTTCAGCGCGTCCTTGTCGCGCGTCTGCGAGGCGGCCAGGATGTAGAGCTTGTCGAGCTGCTTGTCCTTGATCAGCGCCTGGGTCAGCTTGATCTCTTCGTTGACGACGTTGATCAGGTCGTAGACGACGCGGCGCTCGACGCCCATGATCAGGTCGAGGTTGCGCAGGCCGACGTCGAAGTCGATGACGCAGGTCTTGAGGCCACGCATGGCGAGGCCGGTGGCGAAGCTCGCGCTGGTGGTGGTCTTGCCGACCCCGCCCTTGCCGGAGGTGACGACGACGATCTTGGTCATCTGGAGCTTTCCTGTTCGTTCAGTTCAATCGGGGTTCAGAAGCCGAGCGGCTGCATCAGCAGCTTCTCGCCATCGAGCAAGACCTGCGCCGGCTTGCCCGCCACGTCGGCCGGCAGCGGGTTCTCGGTCGTGCGGTAGATGCCGGCAATCGACAGCAACTCCGCTTCCAGGCTGTGCGCGTAGATGCGCGCCGACGTGTCGCCGCGTGCGCCGGCGATGGCCTTGCCGCGCAGCGGCGCGTAGACATGCACGCTGCCGTCGGCGATGACCTCGGCGCCGTGGTTGACAAGGGCCAGCACGACCAGGTCGCCGCCCTTGGCGTAGATGCGCTGGCCAGAGCGCAGCGGCTTGTCGATGACCAGCGTCGGCGCTGGTGCGGCGGGCTTCTCGATGATCTTCTCGACGGTGATCTCGCGCACCACTTCGCGCACCTTCTCAGTGGGCACGGCGGCGGCTCGCTCGGCGACGGGCTCGTCGGCGGCATCGGCCAGGCCCAGCTCGTGGGCCAGCGCGAGTTCCTCGGCCGTTGCACCGGCGACGGCGACGGGCTGAAGCTGGCTGGCGCGCAGCATCGCGACGATGGCCGCCAGGTCGACCGGCGCGGGGCCGTCCAGTGCGAGTGGCGCCTGGCCTTCGACCGGCGCAACGGCCGGCGCCGCGGCGCGCGGCACGCCACTCAGGTCGATGACGACGGGTTCATGCTCGAACCCTCCCTGGCCGGCACGCTGCGCCCAGTCGGCAGCGATCTCGGCCATGTCGGCGCTGTGCAGCACCAGGCCCAGCAGGCTGAAGCGGCGCGACTTCAATTCGAACGTGCCAGCGCGCGAAGCGCTCTTGCGACCGCCGCTCTCCCTCGTCAAATCCGCCATCTGCGCCCCATGCCCCGATACCGCCGCTGCAAAAGGCCGCGAGTTTAGCCGCCGCCCCCGAGCCGCCTTCTTGGGGACTGCCCCCAAAGGCGCCGCGCGATGGCGCCACAAAAACGGGCAAAGCAGGCTCAGCGGTGGCCGATCAAGCACTTAGCTCTGCTGTCGGCAACCGGCCCACAGACTTGTCCACAGTTGGCGGGGATAAACGACCTGCCGATGTCATCCAGACCCGTGACATCCGTCCGCTGCGGCTTGACTTATCCCCATATCTGACACGCGTCAAGTCTTTTGGACCCTGAGGCGCGCCGCCGGCCCGAGGCGCGCGACCACAACGCTAAGTCATTGATTCATATAGCCGACTCGGCGCTGCTCAAAAAACTGGCAACCTAAGCGGAGCCGCATCACACAAGGGCTTGGCGGCGATGGAGGGCGGTTCTCCACAAAGTTTTCCACAGACTCGGTGGATAGCTTCCGGAAGTGTTACGAATCAGTGACTTAGCCGCCTTCCTTGAGGCGTTCTGTAGCTTTCATTGCCAAGTGGGGGGCCGTGACGCCGGAGGCAGCGGGTTACATTGGACGTTGCCCGCGCGTGCGGGCGCTCCCAGGAGACCGCCCTTGGCCACCCCGAACTACAGCTATGAGAAACGCCAGCGCGAACTGGCCAAGAAACGCAAGGCCGAAGAAAAGCGCCAGCGCAAGCTGAGCGGCAAGCCGGACGAACCGGACAGCCCTGACGAACCTCAGGCCGATGGCGAGGCCGCGCCTGCCCCCACCGACCCCGCTGCACCGCAAACCTAAAATCCGCCGTTTCCCTTCTCGCCAGCCTCGTTCCGCCGCGCCCATGCCCCGCCAGCTCTTCGTCACCACTGCCCTGCCCTATGCGAACGCCGGTTTCCACATCGGCCACATCATGGAGTACACCCAGGCCGACATCTGGGTTCGCTACCAGCGCATGGCGGGCTCGCAGGTGCACTTCGTCTGCGCGGACGATGCCCACGGCGCGCCGATCATGATCGCGGCCCAGAAGGCCGGCAAGACACCCCAGGACTTCGTCGCCGGCATCGCCGCCGGCCGCAGGCAATACCTGGACGGCTTCCACATCAGCTTCGACAACTGGCACTCGACCGACGGCCCAGAGAACCATGAACTCTCCAAGTCCGTCTACCTCGCGCTGCGCCACAACGAACTGATCTCGACCAAGACCATCGAGCAGTTCTTCGACCCGGACAAGGCCATGTTCCTGCCGGACCGCTTCATCAAGGGCGAATGCCCCAAGTGCGGCGCGAAGGACCAGTACGGCGACTCCTGCGAGGTCTGCGGCGCCGTCTACGCGCCCACCGAGCTGAAGAACCCCTACTCCGTGCTGTCCGGCGCGACGCCGGTGCTGAAGACCAGCGAGCACTATTTCTTCAAGCTCAGCGATCCGCGCTGCGTCGACTTCCTGACGCAATGGACCCAGGAGGCCGGCCGCCTGCAGCCCGAGGTGCTGAACAAGATCCGCGAGTGGTTCGAGCCCGACGAAGAGGGCAACAACCGCCTCAGCGACTGGGACATCAGCCGCGACGCGCCTTATTTCGGCATCGAGATCCCCGACGCGCCGGGCAAGTACTTCTACGTCTGGCTGGACGCCCCCATCGGCTACCTGGCCTCGCTGAAGAACTACTTCGGCAAGACCGGGAAGGATTTCGACGCCTTCATGGCCGATGAGTCGGTGGAGCAGATCCACTTCATCGGCAAGGACATCACCTACTTCCACACGCTGTTCTGGCCGGCCATGCTGCATTTCAGCGGCCGCAAGACGCCCAACCACGTCTTCGTGCACGGCTTCATGACCGTCAACGGCGGCGAGAAGATGAGCAAGAGCCGCGGCACCGGCCTGGACCCGCTGAAGTACCTGAGCCTGGGCCTGAACGCCGAATGGCTGCGCTACTACATCGCCGCCAAGCTCAACGCCAAGGTCGAGGACATCGACTTCAACCCCGAGGACTTCGCGGCCCGCGTCAACAGCGACCTGGTCGGCAAGTTCATCAACATCGCGTCACGCGCGGCCGGCTTCCTGGGCAAGCGCTTCGACGGCCACCTGAGTGCCGACCTCGGCGTCGAAGGCCGCACGCTGCTGGACACTTTGCGCGCCCACAGTGGCACCATCGCGGAGTTGTACGAGACGCGCGAGTTCGGCAAGGCGCTGCGCGAGATCATGGCGCTGGCCGACAAGGTCAACGAGTTCGTCGACCAGCACAAGCCCTGGGAGCTGGCCAAGCAGGAGGGCATGAATGCCGCGCTGCACGATGTCTGCAGCGTCTGCATCGAGGCCTTCCGCCTGTTGACCCTCTACCTCAAGCCCGTGCTGCCGGCGCTGGCCGCGCAGGTCGAGGCCTTCCTGAAGATCGATCCGCTGCAGTGGAAAGACAGCGCCCGCGCGCTCGGTGGCCACCGCATCGGCGCCTACCAGCACCTGATGCAGCGGGTGGACCTGGCCAAGGTCGAACTGCTGTTCGAAGCCCCGGCCGCACCCAAGGTCCAGCCCGGCGGCGAAGACATCGCTGCTGAAATCAAGATCGATGACTTCGCCAAGGTCGACCTGCGCATCGCCAGGATCGTCAAGGCCGAGCACGTCGAGGGCTCGGACAAGCTGCTGCGCCTGACGCTGGATGCCGGCGAAGGTCGCATGCGCAACGTCTTCAGCGGCATCAAGTCGGCCTACAAGCCCGAAGACCTGGAAGGCAAGCTGACCGTGCTGGTCGCCAACCTGGCGCCACGCAAGATGAAGTTCGGCCTCAGCGAGGGCATGGTGCTGGCCGCCAGCCACGCCGACGAAAAGGCCAACCCCGGCATCTTCGTGCTGGAGCCCTTCCCAGGCGCCCAGCCCGGCATGCGGGTGCGTTGAGCCCCCATGCGCCGAGCAACGCCCCGTTCGCTGCTCGGTCCTTCTCGGCGCCGGCGTTTCATCGCCGAGCACAACCACTGCGGACCTCCGGACGCGACCTCGCCCGTCGCGTCGTCGCCACCTCGGAGGTCCCATGCCACTACCCAAGCTCCACCCCTTCCGGCCCCGCGCGCTTGCACTGCGGTCGGGCTACACGCGTGAGCGCTTCCTCGCCGACCTCGGCGCCGGGCTGACGGTCGGGATCGTCGCGCTGCCGCTGGCGCTGGCTTTCGCAATCGCATCGGGGTTGCGGCCCGAGCAAGGCCTGGCCACGGCCATCATCGCGGGCTTCCTGATCTCGCTGCTGGGCGGCTCCAGCGTGCAGATCGGCGGCCCGGCAGGCGCCTTCATCGTCATCGTCTACGGCATCCTGCAGCGCTACGGCCTGGCCAATCTGCTGCTGGCCACCATGGGCGCGGGCCTGCTGCTGTTCGCGATGGGCGCGCTCAAGCTGGGCGTCCTGGTGCGCTACATCCCGGTGGCCATCGTCACCGGCTTCACCAACGGCATCGCGGTGCTGATCGCACTGGCGCAGCTCAAGGACGCCCTGGGTCTCTCGCGCGTGCCGATGCCGGCGGACTTCTTCGGCCAGATCGGCGTGCTCAGCGCGCACGCGATCGGCTTCAATCCGTGGGCCGTCGCGATGTCCGCCGCCGCGATGGCCATCGTGCTGGTCTGGCCCAAGAACATCGGCCAGCAGGCGCTGAGTGGCGTGCGACGCTGGATGGCCTTGCTGCCCAGCACCGTCATCGCGCTGGTGGGCGCGACGCTGGCAACCGCGCTGCTGCAATTGCCGCTGGAGACCATCGGCAGCCGCTTCGGCGGCATCCCGCAGGCCCTACCCGCACTGGCCTGGCCCGATGTGAGCTGGGACGGCCTGCGCCAGCTCGTCATCCCCACGCTGACGCTGGCCCTGCTCGGAGCCATCGAGTCGCTGCTCTGCGCCCGCGTGGCCGACAAGCTCACGCCCGGCCTGCCCCGTCATGACCCCAACCAGGAGCTGATGGCCCAGGGCGTGGCCAACTTGGTCGCCCCTCTGTTTGGTGGCATGCCCGCCACCGGCACCATCGCGCGCACGGTCACCAACATCCGCGCCGGCGGCAGCAGCCCGGTGGCGGGCATGGTGCACGCGGCCACCTTGCTCGTCATCCTGCTCGCCGCTGCGCCGCTGGCCGCGCATGTGCCGCTGGCCGCACTGTCTGGCATCCTGCTGGTCGTCGCATGGAACATGGGCGACTGGCATGAGTTCGCGCGCCTGCGGCGCTTCAACTTCACCTACCGTACGCTGCTGGTGGGCACCTTCACGCTCACGGTCGTGACCGACCTGACCGTGGCGGTCGAGGTGGGACTGATCGCGTCCTGCGTCTTCTTCGTCTGGCGCATGGGCCAGCTGTTCACGATCAGCCGCTTCGACGCCGGCCCGCTGCCCGAGGGCGTGGTGGCCTATGAGCTCTATGGCGCGCTGTTCTTCGGCGCCGTCGGCAAGATCGAGGCGCTGCCCGAGCAACTGCCGGCCGGCGCCCGGGCTGTCGTCTTCGAGATGCACCGCCTCATCGTCATGGATACCTCCGGCATGGAGGCCATGCGCGAACTGCACCGCACGCTGGCCAAACAGGGCGTCACGCTGGTGCTCGCCCACGTCAACGCCCAACCCCTGGATCTGCTGCGCCGCTCCGGCCTGGCGGCCGAGCTGGGGGAGGCCGCCATCGTGCCGACCATCGCCGATCTAAAATCACCAGCTTAGTCAGAGAGACCGACATGCCGCTGTTCTGGAAGCCCTACAAGTCCGAAGTCACGAACTTCATCGAACAACTCAAGGCCCAGCGTCCGACGCTGGAAGCCGAACAGCGCGCCGGCCGCGCGCTGCTGTGGGACAAGGCGCAGGATCGCGCCGCGCAAGCCGACTTCGACGAGGCCAAGGTTCCACAGCAGCCCTACGTCTACCAGACCTCCGGCCACTAAGCCTTGACGGCCGTGGCTGACGAAGCCAGCCAAGCCGCGTCCGACCTGCCTGAGGTGGTCGACGCGGTCGCAGTGGCGCGCCTGTACGGCGAGCCGCTGTTCCAGATGCCGCTGGACCTCTACATCCCGCCGGATGCGCTGGAGGTCTTCCTGGAAGCCTTCCAGGGCCCCTTGGACCTGCTGCTCTACCTGATCCGCAAGCAGAACTTCAACATCCTCGACATCCCGCTGGCCGACGTGACGCGCCAGTACCTGAGCTACGTCGAGCAGATCCGCCAGCACAACCTGGAGCTGGCCAGCGAATACCTGCTGATGGCCGCGATGCTCATCGAGATCAAGTCGCGCATGCTGCTGCCGCCCAAGAAGAGCGAGGACGGCAAGGAGGTCGAGGACCCGCGCGCCGAGCTCGTGCGCCGCCTGCTGGAGTACGAGCAGATGAAGCTGGCCGCCGCGCGGCTGGACCGCCTGCCGGTGCTGGGCCGGGACTTCCTGCGCGCCCAGGTGCACATCGAGCAGTCGCTGACGCCGCACTTCCCCGACGTCGACACCAACGACCTGCGCGAGGCCTGGCTGGACATCCTCAAGCGCGCCAAGCTCAACCAGCACCACAAGATCAGCCGCGAGCAGCTGTCGGTGCGCGAGCACATGAGCATCGTGCTGCGCCGCCTGCAGGGTCAGCGCTTCGTCGAGTTCGAGCACCTGTTCGACGTGACCCGCGGCCACGCCGTCATCGTCGTCACCTTCATCGCGATGCTGGAGCTGGCACGCGAGCGCCTGCTGGAGATCACGCAGGCCGAGGCGTTTGCGCCGATCTACGTGCGGTTGGCCTATTCGGCAAGCTGAGCAGCGCACTGAGTTGGCGGCACGATGACCGACAAGAATCCGAACAATCAGGCGCCGCTGACCATCGACTACGAGCTCACAGGATCAGGTTGGGCTCGCTGCAGCGTTCGCGTTGATAGCCAGCACTGCGAGCTGTCAGCGTCTTACCTGTCCGACGCCCTCGGCAAATTGGTGCTGGCCGCGGTGGCCGTACTGGCGGGTGCACACAGCATCTCTGTGGGTTTCGATGAAGAACCCGGCGAATACCGCTGGAATGTTGTCTACCTCGACAACGCTCTGGTGCGGTTGACTCTCCTGGAGTTCGACGAACTCTGGGGCAATCAACCGGATGCGGAGGGCAGATCGTTGTTGATCGTCACCTGCTCACCTCTGACCTTCGCCAAAGCAGTCCGGGCTGCGGCCGAGACTGTACTCAAAGCGCATGGCGTGGCTGGCTACAAAGAGCGTTGGGGTCAGCACGACTTCCCGTCACAGCAGCTGGCCCTGCTAGAGGCGGGTATTGCAGCCTGGGAACGTCCCTGACGCGCGGGAGCGCTCTAGCACTTCAATTCAGCGCCCGCGCAGCTTCTGCATCGCCACCACGCCGGCGAGCACCAGCGCACCGGCCACGACACCCACCAGCGCATTCGCGCCGTTCTCCAGCACCCCAGCCCACAGCCAGGCCTGGCCCTGGGCCAACTCGGCGATCGCGTGGTGCAGCGGCGCGATGCCGTGCGCGAGGATGCCCCCGCCCACCAGGAACATCGCCGCCGTGCCCAGCACCGTCAGCAGCTGCATCAGTCGCGGTGCGGCGGCCAGCAGGAAGCGGCCGAAGGCCTGCGTCGCTGCACCTGCCTTGCGAGACAGCCACAGCCCCGCGTCGTCCATCTTCACAATGGCCGCCACGAAGCCGTAGACGCCCACTGTCATCGCGATGGACACCGCCACCAGCACGGCCAGCTGCGTCTGCAGCGGCGCGCCGGCCACGGTGCCCAGCGCGATGACGATGATCTCCGCGGACAGGATGAAATCGGTACGGATGGCGCCCTTGACCTTGTCGCGCTCGTAGGTCGCCATGTCGACCTGCGGGTCGGCGATGGCCTTGACCATCTCCTCGTGGTGAGCCTCGTCTTCCTCGCGGCTGTGCAGGAACTTGTGCGCCAGCTTCTCGAAGCCCTCGAAGCACAGGTAGGCGCCGCCCACCATCAGCAGCGGCGTGATGGCCCAGGGCGCCAGCGCCGAGATGGCGAGCGCCCCCGGCACCAGGATGGCCTTGTTCAGCAGCGAGCCCCTGGCCACGGCCCACACCACCGGCAATTCTCGATCGGCATTGACGCCGGTAACCTGCTGGGCGTTGAGCGCCAGATCGTCCCCCAGCACGCCCGCGGTCTTCTTGGCGGCGACCTTGGTCATCGTCGCCACGTCGTCCAGCACGGTGGTGATGTCGTCGAGGAGAACAAGCAGGCTGGAAGCCATGAGCACGGTCGGGGCCTTCAGGCCCATCGTTAGGGAAGGCGCCATGCTATCCGGCGCAGCGCGGGCGCTCAGCGATAGTGCCGTGCCAGGCTCTCGGCCACGCACACCGGCTTCTCGCTGCCCTCGCGCTCGATGCTGACCTCGACGGTCAGCTGGCGCGCGCCGCCGGCCACCTCGTCCAGCGCGAGCAGCTTGAAGCCGGCCCGCAGCCGGCTGCCCACCGGCACCGGCTTCGTGAAGCGCACCCTGTTGAGGCCGTAGTTGACGACCATGCGCGACTCACGCACCGCAAAGCCCGTCTCGAAAAAGTAGGGAATCAGCGACAGCGTCAGGAAGCCATGCGCGATCGGCCCGCCGAACGGACCGGCCTGGGCGCGCTCGGGGTCGACATGGATCCACTGCCTGTCCTCGGTCGCCTCGGCAAAGGCATTGACGCGTGCCTGGTCGACGGTGATCCAGTCGCTGTGGCCCAGGGGTTGGCCGATCAGGGCTTGAAGATCGGCAAGGGTGTCGAAGTGGCGCATGCAGCGAGACGCAAGGTGGCGGGTGAGCTACGTTAACCTCGCGCGCCCTGACCCACCGTAGCCCACGCGACACCGACGCTCCATGCACATCCTGTTGATCGAGGACGACCTCGACCTGGGCCCCGCGCTGCAGGCCGCGCTGCTCACCGAAGGCCACAGCAGCACCTGGCTGCGGCGTGCCAACGATGCGCCCTGGCAGCTGGACGCCGCCGCGCAAGACGCCGTGCTGCTGGACCAGACCCTGCCCGACGGCGACGGCCGCCAGTTGCTGACGCGCTGGCGCCGCCAGGGCAGCACGGTACCGGTCCTCGTCATCACCGCGCGCGCCGCGCTGGACGACCGCCGAGCGGCTGGGCGGCAAGGTCACGCTCGGCGACGGCCTCGTGCGGCCCGGCGGCTGCGGCGCCCGCTTCGAGCTTCAATTGCCGGCCTCGCTGGGCCACTCGGCGCGCGAGAGCGATGTGCGCCCGATGGCCGGCGGCGGCTTGGGATGGAAGCTCGCGCCGCAGGTCTCGGCCACCGTCGAGTACGCCTACTACGGCTCGCGCCGCAGCGACGGCGACCGCTTCACCCAGCAGAAGGCCGAACTGGGGTTGGCCTTCAAGTTCTAGCCGCGCCGGCAAGTTAACCTCGCGGGCCATGCCTGACCGTACCGCCCGCGACATCGTCGTCCTCGCCGCCCACCCTGACCTGGCCCGCTCCCACGCGACCCGCACGCTACTGGACGTACTGCGCGCTTCGCCCGCAGCCGATCGGGTCGATCTGCGCGACCTCTACCGCCTGTATCCGGACTTCCACATCCACATCGAGGCCGAGCAGCAGGCCCTCGAAGCCGCCAGGCTGGTCGTCATGCTGCATCCGATCTACTGGTACAGCATGCCGGCGCTGCAAAAGCTCTGGCTGGACGAGGTGCTGCGCCTGGGCTGGGCCTATGGCCCCGGCGGCGCGGCCTTGCATGACAAGGACTTCTGGCTGGTCGCGTCCACCGGTGGCGGCGTCGAGGCCTATGCCCAGGGCGGCCACAACCACCACGCCATCGGCGAATTCCTGCTGCCCTACCAGCAGTCGGCCAAGACCTGCGGCATGCACTACCTGCCGCCGCAGATCCTGCACGGCGCTCACCGCGCAACGGACGCCGACATCACCGCCCACGCGGAGCTCTTCGTGAAGCGGCTGCAGCGCTACCCCGAGTGGTGCCAGTCGCTGGCGGAACCGGCGGTTGGCGACGAAGAAGCGGTGGCGCTCGATGAGCGGCCGCCGATGTTCTCCACGCTGGACGGTGGGAGCCCCGAATGATGCGAGCCAAGCGCCGGGCCGTCCCCAAACCGGCTCGCGTCCCCTCGGGGTCTGAGGCCGGACACAGAGAGACCAGTGGACTCTCTGTGCCTGCCGAAGAGCAGCAGCGCGAGCTGCTGCGCGGCCGGCAAGGCCGGCCGATGTGCTCATCGGACGAGGGGCAGACATGACGCACGGCAACTGGCTGACCTTGCCGCTGGTCTTCCTGGCAGCCGCGGTATTGGCGGTGCCCTTGGCCCGCTGGGCGCGCCTGGGCTCCGTCCTCGGCTACCTCGTCGCCGGCGTGCTGATCGGGCCCGAGGTACTGGGCCTCATCCACGAGTCCACGACCATCCCCGAGGTCGCCGAGCTGGGCGTCGTCCTGATGCTCTTCCTCGTCGGCCTGGAGCTGGAGCCCAAGCGGCTGTGGGCCATGCGCCGGCCCATCTTCGGCTGGGGCAGCGGGCAACTGCTGGGCTGCGCGGCCGTGCTGACCGCCGTCGGCATCGCCACCGGCCACCCGTGGCGGCTGGCCGTCGTCGTCAGTCTCGGCCTGGCCATGTCGTCGACCGCCGTGGCGCTGGCCGTGCTGGCCGAGCGCAATCTCGGCCGCACGACGGCCGGCGAAAGCATCCTGTCGGTCGCTCTGCTGCAGGACATCGCCGCCATTCCTGTGCTGGCCCTGGTGCCGGTGCTGGCGCTGAGCGGCGCCCACGACAGCGACTCGACCGGCACGGCGCTCGCGGCCGGCAAGGCCATCGGCGCCATCGTCGTCATCGTCTTCGGCGGCCGGCTGCTGCTGCGCCCTGCACTGCGCTGGATCGCGCACAGCAAGACGCCCGAGATCTTCACGGCCGCGGCGCTGCTGCTGGTGCTGGGCACGGCGGCGCTGATGCAGCTCGTGGGCCTGTCGATGGCCCTGGGTGCCTTTCTGGCAGGCGTGCTGCTGGCCGAAAGCGAATACCGCCGCGAGCTGGAGACCGACCTGGAGCCGTTCAAGGGCCTGCTTCTGGGCCTCTTCTTCATCGCCGTTGGCATGGGGCTGGACCTGCACGCCGTCGCGGCCCAGCCCGGCTTCGTGGCGACGCTGCTGGCCGCGCTGCTGCTCTGCAAGATCGTCGTGCTGATGCTGATGTCCAGGGCGATGAAGATCCCGCTCGTCGAGCGGCCGGCCTTCGTCATCCTGCTGGCCCAGGGCGGCGAATTCGGCTTTGTCGTCTTCCAGCTCGCGCAGGGCGAGGGCATGATCACCGCGGCGCAGAACTCGGCCCTGGTCGCGGCCGTCGCGCTGTCGCTGGCGCTGACGCCGCTGCTGCTGACCGGTGGCGACCGGCTGATGTCGCAGAAGCTCGCTCGCCTGGGCCAGAAGAAGAAGCGCGACGAGGTCCCCCCGCCGCCCGCGCCCATCCTCATCGCCGGCAGCGGCCGCTACGGCCAGGTCATCGGCCGCCTGCTGCGCGCCAACGGCATGGAGGCCACCGTGCTGGACCACGATGCCGAGGCCGTCGAGAGCCTGCGCCGCTTCGGCTGGCAGGTGCACTACGGCGACGCGACGCGGCTGGACCTGCTCAAGGGCGCCGGCGCCGAGACCGCGCGCATCCTCGTCATCGCCATCGATGAGATCGGACCGAGCATCGAGATCGCCGAGCTGGCGCGCGAGCACTTCCCGCAGCTCACCGTCGTGGCCCGTGCCCGCAACGTGCAGCACTACTACCGGCTGCGCGAGCTGGGTGTCAGTCACGTCGAGCGCGAGACCTTCGATTCGGCGCTGATGAGCGCGCGCAGCGTGCTCGAGTTGACCGGCATGGAGCCCCACGCCGCCCGCCGCCAGGCCATGCGCTTTCGGCGCCACAACATCGAGCTGCTCGAAACCATGGTGCCGCTGCGGGGCGACGAGGGCGCGCTGATCGCCGCTGCCAAGCTGGGCCGCCAGCAGTTCGACCAGTTGCTCGCGGCCGAGCGCGAGGCCGAGGAGGCGCAGCGCAAGGCGCAGCGCGCGGGCTGGGAGCGGTCGAGCGAGAGAAGCTGATCCGCCTTGCGTTTGCACCCCCGGCTTGATCGGCCTCAGGGGCCGAAGACCCCTCGCCCCGGTTCATCCCCGCGTGACGCGTCGGGACAGCCCCGCCAAAGACAGCAGGCCTACCAGCATCAGCGCTGCGGCCCCGGGCTCGGGCACCGGCATCATCGTTCCAGTGAACTGGCCGGCCCTGATGAACGTGACGCCAGTGACGAACGCCGTGGCGTTGTCCTGGCTGAGGCCCGCGTCGGCCTCGATCCCGCGGACGCCGAAACTCGCAACGCCTGCGGCGCCGAAACTGAAGGTGCTGCCACCCTGGACCTGAAAACTGCCGCCGCCGGGCGTCGTCACTTGATAGACCCCGTCGCCAATGCCAGCAGGAAGCAGCACGGAAGCGAAGTTCGGGTCGCCGGCGCCGATGGCGTAGTCGTAACCGGCGACTGCCGGCGGGTCGATGTTGTACACCGTACCCGCCGCGACGGACGCGATGTCGAAGTGATACACCGGCGGCGCGCCGGAACCACCTGGCGCCACGACCGGCAGGTACACCGAGGAGGTGGTGGCTGGCGGCGTGAAGTCAACATACAGCCGTGATCGCCGCTCGATCTGGCTTTGCGTGAACGAAGCGGTATTGGTGGCCGTGTCGATCAAGGAGATCTCGACCGTGTAGTAATGCGAGCCGTTCAACGGCAGGCCGTTGTTCAACACGCTCGGCAGCGTGATGGATGTCCTGGTGCCGGCGTAGGTGCGGTTGAAGACGATGTCGCTGCCATTGCCTGAGAGATTGTTGCCGTGGTCACGCACATTGATGCGCACGGCGTCGATGCCCGGAGTGTTGGGCAGGGTCCAGGTGACGGTGGAGCCGGATAACCTCACGCTGCGCACGAACGGCAGGGGCGTCGTCGATTTGATGGACGGCGTGGTCACTACCGTCGCATCGTTGCCGTTGCGAAAGGTCAGCGTCCAGGGTCCCAACAACGTGTTGTCGGGTGTCATCGACCTGGAGAACTCGTTGTTGAACGTCGTGGTGCCGAACCAAGGCAGATCGAGCGTGACGCCGCCCTGCGCGGCGGTGGCCGTGGTACCGGCCGAGCCGTTGGGCACCACGGTCTGCGCGCCGAAGCTCAGACGCTGGCCCGGCGTGATCCCCAGCGTGTTGGTCGAACTGATGACTGAGTAGTAATACGGGTCGTCCACGGAGATCGGCGTGGCGGCCGCCATGCACGACGACAAAGACAGTGCACCCCAGGCCGTCCAACGAACCATCCTCGATGCTGTCGACCGCATATCTGCTCCCGTGGCGAACGCCGGCATGAGGTGGGCCACCTCTTGGTTACCAAAAATGTAGTGCCCGCGAGGGACGGCTACATCATGTGGTTTGAGGAGGCGCGGGGAGGACAGGGCTGCAGTCACCCACCGCAAGATGATCACTGCCCCGGCGGCGACAATCGCGCCATGTTCGCCCCGTCCCAGCTCGAAGTCCGGCGCTTTTTCTGCGCCACCTACCGCAAATGGCGCGACGGCGCGCCGCTGATCCCGATGGAGGTCATTGCGGCCGACTGGATCGCCGAGCACCCGGAGTACCACGAGGAACTCGCCGACGAGGCCGCTGCGCTGGAGAAGGTCTACACGGTGGAGGAAGGCCGCACCAACCCCTTCCTGCACCTGTCCATGCACCTGACCATCACCGAGCAGCACGCCATCGACCAGCCCTCCGGCATACGCCAGGCCATCGACCTGCTGGCGGCACGACGCAACTCGCGCCACGAGGCCCACCACGCAGCGATGGACGCGCTGGGCGAAATGATCTGGGCCTCGCAGCGCAGCGGCCTGCCGCCGGACGGCCACGCCTACCTGGACTCGGTGCGCCGCAAGGCCACGACTTGAGGCTTCGCGACGGCGCTTGACGAACCTACCAATTGGTAGGTACATTGAGCCATCCATGAAGCACTTCTCCGAACTCAGCCCCAGCGCCGAACGCGTCGTCGACGCCGCCGAGGGCCTGCTGCAGCAGCAGGGCTACAACGGTTTTTCCTATGACGACGTGGCGCGGCTGATCGGCATCAAGAAGCCCAGCATCCACCACCACTTCGCCACCAAGGCCGACCTGGCCGCCATGGTGGTGCAGCGCTACACCCATCGCTTTCGTGCCCACGATCGGCTGGCCGCCTACGGCGAGCTGTTCGACGGCACCTTTGCGCGCGAGCGCCGCCTGTGCGTCTGCGGCATGCTGGGCGCAGAGGCCCACGAGCTGCCCGAGGCCGTGCGCGATGAAGTGGCGCGCTTCTTCGACATCAACCTGCGCTGGCTGCGGGAGGGCTTCGAGCTGGCCCGGCGCGAGGGTTCGCTCGGCCCGGGCGCCGAGCCCGAGGCGCTGGCGCGGGCCTATCTCTGCGCCCTCGAGGGCGCGATGGTGGTCGGCCGCGGCCAGGCCAGCAACCAGGGGCCGTCCACTGTCGGCCGCGCCCTGCTCGATCTTTGCTGGCGCTAAGCGCCGGCCTCAGTCCAGGATTCCAGCCCGGCACCCGGTGAGCGGGGGTGCAAGCACGGGCATTTTTCCGCTCGCGATACCTACCAATTAGATGGTAGCCCAAGGAGATAGAGATGACCCAAGAAAACTTCGCAGGCCGAAAGCTGCTCATCATCGGCGGCGGCAGCGGCATTGGCGCCCAGGTGGCAGCCGACGTACTGGCCCAGGGCGCGCAGGTGCTGCTGGTCGGGCGTAGCGCGGCCAAGCTGCAGGCGGTGGCCGAACGGCTGAACGCGCCGGACCGCGTGGCGACGATCGCCGCGGACATCACGACGCCCGCAGGCTTCGCCGCCGTGACCGAGGCGCTGCACGGGCCGCATCGCGACGTCGACCTGTTCGTCAACGCGGCCGGCGTCTTCGTGCCCAAGCCTTTTCTCGCCCACGAGCCGGCCGACTACGACGCCTACCACGACCTCAACCGCGCGAATTTCTTCCTGACCCAGGCTGTCGCACGCCAATGGTTGGAGGCGAAGCGCCCAGGCGCCATCGTCAGCATCGGCTCGATGTGGGCGAAGCAAGCCATCGCGGCGACGCCGTCCTCGGCCTATTCCATGGCCAAGGCCGGCCTGCATGCGCTGACCCAGCATCTGGCGATGGAACTGGCCCCGCACGGCATTCGCGTGAATGCCGTGGCGCCGGCCGTCGTCGCGACGCCAATCTACGAGAGCTTCATCGCCAAGGACCAGGTCGAGACGACGCTGCGCGGCTTTGACGGCTTCCACCCGCTCGGCCGCGTCGGCCAGCCGCGGGATGTCGCCAGCGTCGTTGCCTTCCTGCTGTCGGTACAGGCGAGCTGGGTCACCGGCGTGGTGTGGGACGTGGACGGCGGTGTGATGGCCGGCCGCAACTGAGGCGGGCACAAAAAAGCCACCTCGGGAGGTGGCTTGGCTTGGGCGCCGAGGGGCTCAGGCCTGGTAGCTGCCGCCGACACTGCGGCGTTCGGCTTTGCCACCAGCGCCATACAGGCCCGTGGGTTCGCTCGGGATCAACACGTCCAGCGCGCGGTCCAGCGAGGCGTTGCCGCGGGCCAGCGTCTCGCGCTGGGCGGCCAGCAGGCCGCCGGCACGCACGAGGCGGTTGCGCAGCGCGGCGGGCACATTGCCGGTGCGGGCGGCTTCGCTGAAGCTC
>JAEKLF010000163.1 GCA_019509985.1 Burkholderiales bacterium
TAGCTGGCGCCGTCGCTGCGGACCGAGTAGGGGCAGGTCTCGACGGTGATGCCCTTGCAGTTGGCCAGGTCCACCTGGTTGCCGCTGCCGGTCTGGTGGGTGTAGACCAGCTGCACGCCCACGTTGCCCGAGTAGGGCACGCTGCCCAGCGTGCCGCTGAGCTCGCCGATGGCGTAGGCCGTGCCGACCTTTTCCTTGACGGTCCAGTCGCGCGACAGCACGGTCTGGTCCACCCAGCGAGTGATGCCGTAGATGCTGCCCAGCGACCCGGTCGGGTCCCAGGACGCGACCATGATGCCGGACGGACCGGCGACCGCCGTCTCTGTGCCCGGCATCTTGGCGGAGGCGTAACCGTCGCCGCCGAGGAGATAGAGCCGGCCTTCCTCGCCGGTGCGAGCCTTCTTGCGGCTGGTCAGGTTCAGGCCGACGCGGGCGCCGTCGAACCAGCCCCAGGGGTTGTCGAGGTGGGCCGTCACGCGCACGCTGTCGACGGTGTCGGTGATGTTGGGCAGCGAGACATAGCCGGCCTGCGGCGAGTTCGGGCCGCCGCCCCAGCCGTCCACGTCGGTCAGCAGCGCCACGTTGCGGTCGGCGTAATTCAGGCTGGGTGTGTACTTCACGTCGCCGAAGTTGCTGCCATTGAAACCGCTGAAGCTGATGGAGCCGAGCTGGGCGTTCGGCGTGTTGCCGGGCTGGCCGGCGGTCGTCTCGAAGTTGCTCAGGTTCTTCACGCCGCGCGAGTGGCTGAGGTCGCCCTCCAGCCGCCAGTCGCCCATGCGCAGCTCGCTGTTCAGGCCCAAGGACAGCAGCCTGTCCTTGTTCGAGTACATGTGGTTGCGCACGTCGGCCTTGTAGTTGCTGAACGTGCCGCTGGTGGCGAAGCCATTGGCGATGGTCGCGTTGGTCAGGTCGCCGTTGGGGTCGTAGGGGCCGGTGCCGAAGGGCACGGCGCCTTCGATGCCGGTGTGCTTCTCGCTCTGGTGGCCGCGCGAATAGAGGACGTCGGCCGTGGTCTTGAAGTTGGCGTTGGGCTTGTACTGCAGCGTCAGCGTGGCCGCGTCGCGGTCGCTCTTGCGGTGGATGGTCTCGGCCAGGAAGCCGCCGGGCACCTTCACGGTCTGGCCGTTGTATTGCACCTCGGGCAACCAGCCGCCCCAGTTGTCGAAGCGCTGCTGGCCGCCGTTGTCTTCGCGGAAGGACGACAGTCCGATGGCCACGCCCAGCGTGCGGTCGGCGAACTGGTCGACGTAGGCCAGGTTGGCGCGGTGGCCCGAGCCCACGTCGGAGCCGGATTCCACGCCGATGCGCTCGCGGCTGAAGCCGCCGGCGATGGTGCGCTTGCCGTAGTCCAGCGGGCGGATGGTGCGCAGGTCGATGGTGGAGGCCAGGCCCTGGCCGACGAGGCTGGCGTCGGGCGTCTTGTAGACCAGCAGGCTGCTCGTCAGCTGCGCAGGGAAAAGGTCGAACTCGGGGCTGCGGCTGTCGCTGGTGGAGGCCTGTTCGCGGCCGTTGAGCAGTGCGCCGTTGAAGGATGGCGACATGCCGCGCACGCTGACGCCGGTGGCCTTGCCGTTGACCTTGTCGCGCTGCGTGGCCACGCCGGCCAGGCGGCTCAGCGTCTCGGCCACCGTCACGTCGGGCAGCTTGCCGATGTCCTCGGCCGACACGGCCTCGACGATGGACGTGGCGTTGCGCTTGGCGGCGATGGAGTCCTCGATGGATTTGCGAATGCCGGTGACGACGACGGTCTCCAGGGACTGTGGCGCCGGGTCGGCCTGCTGGGCCTGGGCCAACTGGGTGCCGAGCAGCAGCAGGGCGCAGGCCCGGGCGATGGGAAGCGCGGAGGGAAGGGAATGAAGTCGGCGCGAATGCGGCTGGCGCGGCGCTCTTGCGGCGGTCAGATGGGCCATGAGATTTGCCTCTCGAATGTTGTAGTGGTCGGGTCCAGGTTCGGTTTGCAGCCATCGGGTCGCGAGTCCTTTGGTGCACGAACGGCCGCGATGCTCGGGATTGGGGAGAGGTGCGTCAATCCGGAGCGTGTGCGGCTGAAGAAAGCCTAAAGATTCGTCGCCCGGCGCACGCCGCCGTGCCTGTCTGTCAAGCCACGAATCACAGTCAATCGCGCAGGAATGAAGCAAACCTGAAGCTTGGTTGCGAACCCGTGCGAGGCCTTTATCCATCGGGGTTTGCGGCCGATTGCAGGGTTTGGCCTTGGTGTTTTCTGGGAGCGCTGTCAGGGCCGGCGCCGCTAGACTTGGCCGCGTGAAAATCTATCTGATCGAAGACGACCTGAACATCGGCCAGGCCCTGCTGACCGTGTTCAAGGAAGAGGGCCACGACGTCGTCTGGGTGCGCATGGCCAACGACGCCGTCGACCGCCTGCAGGCCGAGGACTTTGATGCCGTTCTTCTCGATCTGGGCCTGCCGGACGGCGACGGCAACGAGCTGCTGTTGCGCCTGCGCGCGGCGGGGCTGACGGTGCCGGTGCTCATCATCACGGCGCGCGACGGCCTGCAGGACCGACTGCGCGGTTTTGACAACGGCGCCGACGACTACCTCATCAAGCCCTTCGAGATCCCCGAGCTGCTGGTGCGGCTGCGCGCCATCCTGCGCCGCAGCGGCGCGCAGGGCGAGGCCGAGGCGCTGTGGAGCTTCGGCAACCTGGTACTGGAGGAGAAGCGCATGCGCGTGACGCTGGATGGCGCGACGGTGACGCTCTCCAAGACCGAGTACGCGCTGCTGCTGACGCTGATGAAGCAGAGCGACCGCGTGCTGACGCGCGTGGAGCTGGAGCGCCGCGTGCTGCCCTTCAGCGACGGCGCGACGCTGGACGTGCACATCTCCAACCTGCGCAAGAAGATCGGCGACGGTCACATCCGCACCGTGCGCGGCGTGGGCTACATGATGCAGAGCGACCGTGCAGCCTGAGCAGCAGTCCTCGCTGTTCCGGCGGCTGATGCTGGGCTTCAGCGCCGTCATCCTGTTCGTCGCTCTGGGCGGCTTCCTCTACGTGGCCTGGGAGGCCAAGGCCACGCAGCGTTCGCGCACGGCCAGCGAGAACGCGGCGCACACGCAGGAGCTGTTGCTGCACCTCGTCGCCATCGCCGACCAGCCGGAGCGCGTGCAGCAGGCCGCGCAGGCGCTGGAAAAGGTGCGCGCCGAGATGTTCCGCCAGCTCGACTACCACTCGCATGTGCGCGTGCGGGTCTGGCAGAGCGGCCGGCTGCTCTACAACTCGCTGCCCGAGGCGCCCGAGGCGCTGCCCCGGCCCGGCAGCCCCGAGGCACGCGAGGCCAATGCCTGGGTGCAGACCATTGCACGCGATGCGGCCAGCGGTCTGGTCGTCGAGCGCAGCCATGAGGTGGACGACCGCTGGATGCAGAGCTTCTCGGGCGTCAGCTTCCTGCTGCGCTCCACGGTCTTCAGCCTGCCGCTGCTGCTGCTGCCGGCCTGGTTCATCATCGGCATCGGCCTGAAGCCGCTGCGCTCCATCGCCGCCATCATCGAGAACCGCTCGGCCCAGGACCTGACGCCGTTGCCGGCCTCCACTTACCGCGAGCTGTCGCCACTCGTCACGTCCATCAACCACCTGATGGCGCGGCTGCGGCGGCGCATCGAGCATGAACACGAGTTCCTGTCCGACGCGGCGCACGAGCTGAAGACGCCGCTGGCGGCCATCCAGATCAACGCTCATCTGCTGCAGAGCCGCAGTGCCGATGCCGACCCGCAGCGCCATGCCGAGGTCAGCGCGCGGCTGCGCGAGGGTGTGGCGCGCGCCAACCACCTGGTGCACCAGCTGCTCGCGCTGGAGCGGGCGCGGTCGGACGCCGGCGAGGCCGCGGATCAACCGGTGATGGCGCTGGAGACGCTGGTGCGTGACCGCCTCGCCGCCGCGGCGCCGCTGGCCCTGCAGCGCGGCATCGACATCGACTTCCATGCCGACGCGCCCTGCGAGCGGCCGCTGCACCAGGAGAGCGCCTGGGCGCTGGTCGACAACCTGATCAGCAATGCGATCAAGTATTCGCCCGAGCATGGCCGCATCGCCGTGCGGCTGGCGCCGCTGCCCGGTGGTGGCGGTTCATTGAGCTTCAGCGACCAGGGCCCCGGCATCGCCGAGGCGCTGCGCCAGCGCGTCTTCGAGCGCTTCTACCGCATCCCCGGTCAGGCGCAGAGCGGCAGCGGCCTGGGGCTGGCGATTGCCGAACGCGCTGCGGCGCGCAATGGCGCCGGCATCCGCCTGGACGCGGGGCCGGACGGCCGTGGCCTGCTCGTCACCGTGGATTTCGCTTAGCGCTCGGCACGTTCTTCTGCAGGAACCACAGCAGCACGCAGACGGCCAGCGTCGTGCCGATCAGCACATTGCCCACCCAGGGGAAATGCTCCAGCTTGCCGTCGACGCCGATGGTCACGATGTGGCCGGAGACCAGGGCCGCCAGGCCGCCGGCGAGCTGCTGCAAGGCCGCGTTGATGGCCGTGAAGGCACCGCGTTGTTCGGGCGCCGGGATGCCGGTGACGATGACCTGCCAGGGCACCATGCGCGAGAAGATGCCGGCGAACAGGATGACGTTGACGATGATCAGCGTCGTCAGCGACGAGGGCCCCAGCCGCGTGTAGATGGCCACCATCGTGATGGTGATGGCGCTGCCCGTGAAGAAGACCGGCAGCGGGCCGATGCGGTCGGTCAGCCGGCCGACCAGCGGCGCGACGAACATCGTGCTGATGCCCGTGATGAGATAGACGACGGGCAGGTGGTCCAGGGCGATGCCGACGTTGTGCACCGAGAAGGCGCTGGCGAAGGGCATGATCATGAAGCCGCCCGTCGTCAGCAGCGCCGTGATGAGAAAGGCGTGCAAGTGCCGACGCTTGGCGACGGTGTGCAGCAGGTGGGCGAAGGCGCTGCGGTCGTTCTGCAGCTTCAGGTGGGCGTCCACCGGCTTCATGCGCCAAGCGATCAAGAGGCCGCCGACGCTGCCGAAGGCCACCAGCGCCATGAAGGGCGCGTGCCAGTCCCAGCGCGTGGCCAGAAACAGCGCGAACGGCAAGCCCAGCACCTGGCTGGCCGCGAAGCCGCCCTGCAGCAGGCCCATCACGCGGCCGCGCAGCGCCGGCTCGAACAGGTCCGCCGCGATGGCCATGACGATGGAGCCGATGACGCCGCCGAACAGGCCGGTGACGATGCGCGCCATCAGCAGCGACTCGAAGCTCGTCGCCAGGCCGCACCACAGCGTGCCGAGCAGGAAGCCGCCGTAGAAGAACAGCAATAGCTTCTTGCGGTCGAAGCGGTCGGCGAAGCCGGCGGTCAGGATGCCGGAGATGCCGGCGCTGAAGGCATAGGCCGACACGACGAGGCCGAACTGCCGGGCCGTCATCGACATGGCCGGCATGATCAGCGCGCCAAGCGGCGACATGATCATGAAGTCGAGGATGACGGCGAACTGCAGCAGCGTCAGCAGCCCGGTCGCGAAGCGTTGGTAGGGGGTGAAGGCCGCCGGCGGCGCGGCGGGCGGGAGGGTTGTGGTGGTGGCTTCAGGCATGGGTGGGCGTCGGTTGCAGGCGCTGGGCCTGGTGTTGCATCAGGTGTTCGAGGGCGAAGGCTTCGCCGTCGTGGGAAAGTTGTTCAGCGGCTGCGTCGGCCGATCCGGCGGCGGCCTCGATGACGCGTTCGAACATCGCGCCTTCGGCCAGGGTCACCGCGGCGTCCCAGTCGCCGGCGGCGGTCAGAGTGTGCGTTAGGTCGCGTCCAAGAATGGCAGCATCGAGCATCGCGGCATTGACCCCTTCGCCGCCGAAGGGCGACATCAGGTGGGCGGCGTCACCGATCAGCGTCAGGCCGCGGCGGTGCGGCCAGCGGTGCCCCACCGGCAGTGCATGGATGGGCCGGGGCACGTAGAAGCCGTTGCTGGCCTGCAGCAGTGCGTGGAAGGCCGGCGCGAAGCCGGCGAACTCCTCCAGCAGCTGGGCCTGCACGCGCTCGGGGCTGTAGAGGTCGAAGCGGCGCAGGGCCCAGTCGGCCGGCACGCGAAAGACGGCGTACGCGCGGATGTGGGCATGGCCGTTGCGCTGGGCGATCAGGGCGCGGCCCTCGCCCTGCACCATCATCTTGCCGCGGCCCACCAGGGTGGCGACCTCGGGATGCTGGGCGTCGACGTCGTCGATGCCGAATTCCAGCAGCGTCAGGCCGCTGTACTGCAGCGGGTAGGGCGACAGCAGCGGCCGCAGCTTCGACCCGGCACCGTCGGCGCCGACGATGAGGTCGAAGGCTTCGCTCGCGCCGCGGCCTTCATCCAGCAGCAGGCGCCAGCGGCCGTCGTCCAGTGGCTCGGCACCGCTGACGGCCTGGCCCCAGCGCACCGTGTCGGCCGGGATCGAATCCAGCAGCATCTGGCGCAGCGCGCTGCGGTCCACCTCGGGGCGACCGCCGTCCGCGCCGTCTTCTTCGTCGAACAGCAGGTCGCCGTGGCGGTTGTAGAGCTTGTTGCCCTGGTCCTCGGGGCGGGCGATGTGGGCGAATGCCTGCAGCAGGCCGGCTTCACCGAGCGCCCGCAGGCCGCCACCGTCGTGCAGGTCCAGCGTGCCGCCCTGTAGGCGGGCAAGAGCGCCGGCCTCGCGCTCGAAGACGGTGACGGCCAGGCCGGCGCGGTGCAGCATGCGCGCCAGCAGCAGACCGCCGGGACCGGCGCCGACGATGGCGATGCGGGGAAGATGGGAGCTCATGAGGTCTTGAAATGCATAGGTTCCTATTCATATTAAAATAGGAGCCTATGTAAAGTCAACGACCATTGGTCGATCTTTTGCGCGCACTCATGGACCAGCCCACCTGTTCGACCCCGGCCGCCGATCCGCCCACCGAAGATGGGCGGACGATGAAGCTGCTCGGCCACATCCATCGCAGCTTCCACCGCGTGGCCGACTCGCTGCTGCGCGAGCGCGGCTTCGCGATGGGCCAGCTGCCGGTGTTGATGGCGTTAAAGGATGGCCAGCCGCATTCCCAGGCCGAACTGGCGCGGCTGGCGCAGGTGGAGCAGCCGAGCATGGCCCAGCTGCTGGCGCGCATGGAGCGTGATGGCCTTGTGCAGCGCGTGCCCGATCCCGACGACCGGCGCAGCCGCCTCGTGTTGCTGACGCCCGAGTGCCGCGAACGCATGCACGAGTCGCGCGCCGTCATGCAGGCGCTGGCCGCCGAGGCACTGCAGGATTTCAACGAGGCCGAGCGGGCCGAACTCGGGCGCCTGGTCCGTCGGCTGGCGGAGCAGGTCGACCGCATGCTGGTCGACAGGCTGGGCGGCTGAACCGGCGCAGCGCGTCGTCCTACGCGGCGTCGCGCCGGCTGCTCACAAGGGTGCCAGCCGGCCGCGACGAGAGTGGGGCCATCCCCCTTGCGAGGAGACGCGGCATGAATGCGAACACGGATTCGACGGACGCGCTGCCCGGCCCGACACCGACCCACCGACTGGGCGCCGATGTGTTGATCTGCGTGATCGGCACGGCCGAAGTGCTGAGCCGCGCGGATGACGATTTGTCGGTGCTGGACGACGACCGGGTCGACCTGATGAGCTGGCGCCTGGACGACGAGTTCGGCGAGCCGCCGGTCGCGGCGGACTGGGCCGACGGCCTCGTCGTGCTGAATTCCGACGTCTGGGCCGCGCCCACGGGTTGCGCGCGCTTGCAGGCGCTGCTGAAGATGGCCTGGCGCTGCGGCCGCACCCTGGTGCTCTGCGGCGACGCGGTGAATTCCCTCGGCGTGCTGGGCTTCCCGGCCGACGTGCCGGCGGAGGCCGAAGGCCTCTTCCTGTGCCCGGAGGGCCCCTGCCGCGAGACGCTCAAGGAATTCCTGGACGCCGTGCACGAGCAACCCCACCGCAGGCGCTGAACTTCTGGTTCAGCGGGCGGTCACGGCTGCCTCGCGCGGTTGCAGGCTGCAATCCACCGGCGGCAGGTCTTCACCCGGGTCGACGAAGGCCAGCAGTGCAGCGGGAGGCGCCAGCGCTCCCAGCGCCAGTGCGGCAATGGCGCGTCCGCCCAGGCGCTTGCCTTCGAGTGCCACGCGAGGTTCGGCCAGCGTGCCCTGCAGGCGCAGTGGCGCGCGCAGCGTCAGCGGCGAGAAGTCCTTGGGTTTGGCGACGAGGCGCAGGTCCAGCGTTTCGTCGGCGAGATTGATGCGGCCGTCCAGGTCGATGCGGCTGTCGCGGTTGTCCATCAAGGCCGTGCGCGGCCTCAGCACGCCAGACTGGAAACGGCCGTCCAGCCGGGCACAGTGCAGCGGCAGGTTGTCATCGCCCTTGATCATGAGGCCCAGGCCCTGGGCGATGTCCAGCCCCATGGCCTCGGTCAGCAGGTGGGACACGCTGCCGTTCTCAACGCGCAACTGCACCGGGCCGTTCAGCGTGCCGAGCACGGCAGCCGTGCTGCCGCCCCTGCCTTGCACGTCGAGCTGGGCCTTCATGCGGCCGGTCAGCGGGTGGGCGGTCAGGCTCTTCACGCTCGTGAACTTGAACCAGCGTTCGATGGCCATGCCGTGCACGTCCAGGCTGGCCTGCCACAGCGGCGGCGTGGAACGGGTGTCCAGCCGCGCGGCACCGGTCACTTCGCCGCCAGCGATGCCCGCATTCAGGTGGCTGAGGTCCAGCACGCCGTTTTCCAGCACCAGGCTGCCGTTGACGGGGGAGAGCGGCTCGAGCTTGGCGGTGCCGAGGTCGAGCTGGCTCAGCGCCACCCCGACTCGCGCATCCATCGCGTTCAACGCCGGCAGGTCGAACTTGCGATCAGGCAGCAGGCGGCCGGGGCGGCTGGGCGGCATGTCGGCACCGACGGCCGGGCCCAGGTCCGCCAGGCGCAGCGGGCCGCCGCGCAGCATGCCGCTGAGCAGCGGCCGGGCCGCGCGCGTATCGAAGGCGAAGTCGCCGCCCAGGCGGCTCTTGCCGATGCGCGCATTGATGCCGCCGAGCTGCCAGACGCCGGTGGCATGCTGCAGCCGGCCGGTCAGCTCGAATGGCGGCGTGCTGGGCAGCGTCACGCCGAAGGGCCGGCCGACGGCGGCGAGCGAGCTGCCGCGCACCTGCAGCCGGCCGTCCAGCGCGCGGGCATCCAGCAGCGACGCGGCCGTGCCGGCGAAGGACAGGTGTTCCTGCCCATGGCTCAACTCCACGCGCAACTGCACCGGCGGCACGCCAGCCTCGGCCGCGGACAACAGCGCCAGGCCGGCGCTGGCCTCGGCCTTCAGTGCAAGCTGCTGCTCGCGCAGCCGGCCGTTCAGCTCGGCCGTCCAGTGGCTGTCCGCCTGCGTGGCGAAGCGAGCGTCGGCGAGCAGGCGCAGCGGTGCATCGTCGATGTGGGCCGTGCCCTGGTGGATGACGAGGTGGTCGATCTCGGGCACGGGCGTCGGCTGCTGCGGGTTCGGGCCGCCTGGCTGCAGCGGCCAGGGCGTCCGGCCGGCCGCGTCGCGCTGCCAGTTCAGCGCCAGCGTGTCGGCCTGCACGAGGCGCAGCCGCAGTGGCGCGCCGTGACGCCAGTCCCAGATGTCGCGCCACTGCCAGGCCAATTGCACGGCATGGGCTTCGGCCAGGCTCTGGCCCTGCGGCCCGGTGACGGTCAACTGCGGCGCCTCCAGGCGCGGCCGCCACAGCAGGTGCAGCCGGGCCGCTGAATCCAGCGCCAGGCCGTGGCCGGCCCGCGCGACCAGCCAGGGCGCCAGGCCCGGCCAGCCCGCCAGGTCCAGCCCGACCAGGACGACGCCCGTGACCAGCACGAACGCGCCGGCGGCAATGGCGGCGACTTTCATGGAGCCATGCTCGGTGGCCGAGGGGCCGATCCGCGTGGGACGGTCGCGCCGCTGGGTGTAGGACTCGACTGACCGTGCGCGGCGGCGATGTCGGCCCGCTCCGACACGGGATCGGCGCCTGGGCTGAACGTCGTGCGCGTGGCGGGCAACCAAAGTGGAATCACCGGCCGCCGTGGCCTCTTCGCAAAGGATGTCCCATGAAACCGCTTATCCCCTCCCGCCGCCTGCCGTTGCTGGCCATCCTGGCCGTGGCTGCCGCGCTGAGTGCCTGCGGCAAGCGTGACGACGACCGCACCGCCGGCCAGCGCCTGGACGATGCCGTCTCCGACACCAGGCAGGCCGCGCGCGACACCAAGCAGGAAGCCAAGCAGGCCGTGTCAGACGCCGAGATGTCGGCCGCCAGCGCCGCCGATGCAACGGCTAAGGTGTCGACCGACATGGCCATCACGGCCAAGGTCAATGCCGCGCTGGCCGTGGACGACAAGCTCAAGGCGACGCAGATCAACGTCGACACACGCGACGGCCAGGTCACGCTGACCGGCGCAGCGCCCGACCCGCAATCGCGCGAGCGCGCGACGACGCTGGCCTCCGCCGTGGACGGCGTGAAGCAGGTCAACAACCAACTGGTCGTCAGCAGGAACGGCTGACGAGCGTTCACTTCAGGCAAAGGCGCCCTTCGTGGGCGCCTTTGCGTTCCGGGTGATTTCCCGACCGTGCGGTCGGCATATCGCCGATACCATGGGCGCTCCCTTCATCCCGCGCCGCCATGGATCTCACGATTGCCGCCATCCTCGGCCTCGACGGCCTGACCAACGGAGCCATCTACGCCCTCGTCGCGCTGGCGCTGGTGCTGGTGTTCTCGGTCACTCGCGTCATCTTCATTCCGCAGGGTGAGTTCGTCGCCTTCGGCGCGTTGACGCTGGCCGCGCTGCAGCTGGGAAAGGTGCCGGGCACGGTGTGGCTGCTGCTGATGATGGCGGTGGTGGCTGCGGTGCTGGATCTGGTGCAGGGGCTGCGTGAGCGCTGGCCCGCCGCCCGGCTGGCGCGGAAGCTGCTGGCCACTTTAGGCTTTCCGCTCGCGGCCTCAGGTGCCGCGCACTGGCTGGCACCGCAGCAGCCGCCGTTGCTGGTGCAGGTCGCGCTGACGCTGGCGGTCGTCACGGCCATGGGTCCGCTGCTGTACCGCCTGGCCTACCGTGCGCTGTCCGGCGCCAGCGTGCTGACGCTGCTGATCGTCTCCGTCGGCGTGCACTTCGCGCTGACCGGTGTGGGCCTCGTCTTCTTCGGTGCCGAGGGCTATCGCACGCCGGCCTTCTGGGAAGCTCGCTTCGATGTCGGCCCGCTCAGCTTCACGGGCCAGACGCTGATCATCTTCGGCGCCTCCGTTGTGCTGCTGCTGGCGATGTTCATCTTCTTCGAGCGCACGCTGACGGGCAAGGCGCTGCGGGCCACCTCGGTCAACCGCACCGGTGCGCGGCTGATGGGCATCTCGGGCGATGCGGCCGGCAGCATGAGCTTCACGATGGCCGCCTTCATCGGCGCGCTGTCGGGCCTGCTGATCTCGCCGTCGACGACGATCTATTACGACACCGGTTTCCTGATCGGCCTCAAGGGCTTCGTCGCTGCGGTGTTCGGCGGCCTGGCCAGCTTCCCGATGGCCCTGGGCGGCGCGATCGGCGTCGGCCTGATCGAGAGCTTCGGCTCCTTCTACGCCAGCGCATTCAAGGAGGTCATCGTCTTCACGGTGATCCTGCCCATCCTCCTCTGGCGGTC
>JAEKLF010000169.1 GCA_019509985.1 Burkholderiales bacterium
ACACGCTGCAGACCGCCGGCATGCTGACGGGTCTTGTCGTCTGCACGATGCTGCTGTGGCGCTTCGATGCCTTCGCCCAGCTCGACGCCGCCGGCCTGAGCCGCGTCTGGGTGAGCGACCCGCTGAGCCGCGACTTCTCCGCCAAGGCGCTGCTGGCCGGCATGTTCATCGCCATCGCGATGACCGGGCTGGACCAGGAAATGATGCAGAAGAGCCTGTCGGTCGCCCGGCTGCGCGACGCGCAGAAGAACCTGCTCGTGCTGGCCGCGTTGATGCTGGTCGTCGTCGCGGCCTTCCTGCTGCTGGGTGGGCTGCTGACGTTGTTCGCCCGGGAGCATGGCCTGGCGGCGAGCGGCGACGCGCTCTTCCCCGCTGTCGTCATGCAGCACCTGCCGGCCTGGGTGCAGGCGGTGTTCGTGCTGGCGCTGGTGTCGGCCCTGCTGCCCAGCGCCGACGGCGCGCTGACGGCGCTGACGGCCAGCACCTGCCTGGACCTGCTGCGCCTGCCACGCGAAGACGTGCGCACGCGGCGGCGCGTGCACCTGGCCTTCGCGGTGCTTTTCCTGGCACTGGTGCTCGGCTTCAAGGCGCTGGACAGCACGAGCATGATCTTCCTGATCCTGAAGCTGGCGGGCTATACCTACGGCCCGTTGCTCGGGCTGTTCGCGTTTGCGCTGTTCACGCCGCGAGTGGTGACCGGGCGAGCATTGGTGGCGGTCTGCGTGGCAGCGCCGCTGCTGTGTGCGGCGCTGGATCTCGGGCAGCCTTGGGGTGGGTATCAGATCGGGTTGGAATTGCTGTTGCTGAACGGCTTGCTGACATGGTTGGGCTTGTGGATGGCCGCACGTCGAGGATGATCGCCGGCCGGTTTGAGAAAGACGTACATGAGTGTCGAAGTGCAGTTGAGGCCGTTACGGCCCCCTAGAGATGTGGTGAATGATTGGGCTGCTGAACTTGAGCGCAAGTTGGGGCGACCCGAGGCTGAGCTGCGCGAAAGAGGTCTGAGCGCTTACGATTTTTCGCCGGCGTGTTCTGTCGAGGTTCGTTATCCCTTTGGCTGCACTCACCGGATCGAATCGGCCTTCGTCGTAATCAGGCCGCAGGCGCACCAGGCGGCCGTGTTTTCGGAGCACGCTGGGTACTTGGAGTTCGAGTTGGTCGAAGACTGTGTGGTCGCTGAAATCCGGGAGGACATCTACCGGCAGGACTGAGTCTTCCCCACAGCGCGTCGTACACCACCTTGTCCTCGCCCATTTCAACCAGCCTCTCCCGCATGCTCGCCACCTTCGTGCGCGAGCACTGGCGCGCCTACGCCTCGGCAGCGGTCATGCTGTCCTGCATCGCCATGCTGACCGTCTGGATCCCACGCCAGGTCGGCCATGTCGTCGACGCCCTCGTGGCTGGCGGCCTGCAGGGTCCGGCGTTGCTGAAGCAACTCGGCCTGCTCGTCGCGGCCGGCGCCGTCATCTATCTGCTGCGCGCCGGCTGGCGGCTGACCCTCTTCAAGGCCTCGTTCCAGCTCGGCGCGCGGCTGCGCACGCGGCTGTACGGGCGGCTCGCGTTGCAAGGCCCGGCCTACTTCCAGGCGCAGCGCACGGGCGACCTGATGGCGCTGGCGACCAACGACATCGACACCGTCGAGCAAGCCGCGGGCGAGGCCATGCTTGCGGGCTTCGACGGCTCGCAGACGCTGATCCTCGTGCTGGCCATGATGACCATCGGCATCGACTGGCGCCTGGGCCTGGCGGCGCTGTTGCCCTTCCCGCTGATGGCGGCGGCGTTCTGGTGGATCTCAAAGCATCTGCACCAGGCCGCGCAGGATTCGCTGACGCGCTTCAGCGACCTGAACCAGCAGGTGCAGGAAAGCCTGTCGGGCGTGCGCACCGTGCGGGCGCTCGGGCTGGTGTCGCGCAGCGAGCAGCAGTTCGGCGACCTGGCCGGGCGCGCGGCCGAGGCGAGCTTTCGCTCGCAGCGCTGGGAGGCTGCCTATGAGCCCGCCGTGGGTATGTGCCTGAGCGCCGCCACGGCCATCGCGCTGGCGACGGGCGGCTGGTTGGTCGCGCGCAACGAGCTGAGCATCGGTCAGCTGACCGCCTTCACGATGTACCTCGGCCAGCTGATCTGGCCGATGTTCGCGGCCGGCTGGGTGCTGGCCCTGCTGGAGCGCGGCCGCGCGGCGTGGACGCGGCTGGCGCCCGTGCTGGACGCGCCACTGACGCTGGCCGACGAGGGCAGGGCGGCGCTGCCGACCGGCGCGACGCTGCGCGCCGAGGGGCTCACGTTCAGCTTCCCCGGCGCCAAGCGACCCGCGCTGGAGGGCGTGGACGTTGCACTCGCGCCCGGCAAGACCTTGGGCATCGTCGGCGCGACCGGCGCCGGCAAGTCGACCTTCGTGCGGCTGCTGCTGCGCCAGGCCGAGCCCGATGCGGGCCGGTTGACGCTGGGCGGCGTGCCTTTGCCCGAGCTACCGCTGGCCACGCTGCGCGCCCACATCGCCTGGGTGCCGCAGGAGCCCTTCCTGTTCTCGGCCTCGGTGGCGGACAACATTGCGCTGGCCAGGCCGGGTGCAACCCCGGCCGAGATCGAGGCCGCCGCACGCCTGGCTTCGGTGCACGATGACATCGCGCGCCTGCCGAGCGGCTACGCGACCGAGGTCGGCGAGCGCGGTGTCACCTTGTCCGGCGGCCAGCGCCAGCGCGTGGCGATCGCGCGTGCGCTGCTCAGCCAGGGAAGCGCCGGGCCGTCCCAAGCTTCCCTGACCCCCTCGGGGGGCGGAGGGAGCGAAGCGCCCGACTGGGGGCAGACAGCCTCGCCGCTGCTGGTGCTGGACGACGCGCTGTCCGCCGTCGATACCGGCACCGAGACCGACATCCTTGACCACCTGCGCGAGCTGCGCACCGCGCGCCCGGACCGCAGCGTCATCGTCATCGCTCATCGCCTCTCGGCGGTCATGGATGCCGACGAAGTCATCGTGCTGAAGCAGGGCCACGTCATCGAGCGAGGCACGCATCAACAGCTGCTGGAACTGGGCGGCTGGTATGCCTCGCAGTGGCGCTATCAACAGATCGAGGCCAGCCTTGAAGCCGCATGAA
>JAEKLF010000349.1 GCA_019509985.1 Burkholderiales bacterium
GGCTGGCCCGCCTCGATGCGCGGGTAGCAGAAGATGCACTTCTCGGCCTTGCCGCTCTTCCAGTTGTAGTAGATCTTCTTGTAGGGGCAGCCCGACACGCACATGCGCCAGCCGCGGCACTTGTCCTGGTCGATCAGCACGATGCCGTCTTCCTCGCGCTTGTAGATCGAGCCCGACGGGCAGCTCGCCACGCACGCCGGATTCAGGCAGTGCTCGCACAGCCGCGGCAGGTACATCATGAAGGTGTTCTCGAACTGGCCGTAGATGTCCTTCTGGATGTCGTCGAAGTTCTTGTCCTTGCTGCGCTTGCTGAACTCGCCGCCAAGGATCTCCTCCCAGTTCGGGCCCCACTCGATCTTCTCCATGCGCTGGCCGGTGATGAGGCTGCGCGGGCGGGCCGTCGGCGCATGCTTCATCTCGGGGGCCGACTGCAGGTGGTCGTAGTCGAAGGTGAAGGGCTCGTAGTAGTCGTCGATCTCCGGCAGGTTGGGGTTGGCGAAGATCTTCATCAAGAGCTTCCACTTGCCGCCCTGTCGGGGCTCCAGCTTGCCGTCGGGCTTGCGGATCCAGCCGCCGTTCCACTTGTCCTGGTTCTCCCATTCCTTGGGATAGCCGATGCCGGGCTTGGTCTCCACGTTGTTGAACCAGGCGTACTCGACGCCGGGGCGGCTGGTCCAGACGTTCTTGCAGGTCACCGAACAGGTGTGGCAGCCGATGCACTTGTCCAGGTTCAGGACCATGCCGATCTGTGCGCGAATCTTCATTTGCTTGCTCCTCGCGTTTCAGGGGTTTTCGCCTTGCGCCTGGAAGGCGGGGGCGAGGTGGTCGTCGCGGGGCGTGTCGAGCCAGTCCACCTTGTTCATCTTGCGCACGACGACGAACTCATCGCGGTTGGTGCCGATGGTTCCGTAGTAGTTGAAGCCATAGCTGTACTGGGCGTAGCCGCCGATCATGTGGGTCGGCTTGGTGACGATGCGCGTCACCGAGTTGTGGATGCCCCCACGCACGCCGGTGATCTC
>JAEKLF010000077.1 GCA_019509985.1 Burkholderiales bacterium
ACCTTCATCAGGCGCTCCAGCTCATCGCGAGGCAGCGCGCGGCGGCTGTGCGAAATACCCAATCCTTCCTCCAGCGTATGGAGGATTCGGGCATCGGCGAGCTCGCTCACCAGGTCCGGCATCTGTCGCACCACCTGATCGCAAAGTTGGCGCCGGTTCGCATCTCGCAACGCATCCACGCGGCATGCGCCGCCGACGCCGGCAATCGACACGTCCCTCAGGGTCATCCTGTCCTGCCCCGCCGCGAGCGTCAGCGCCTGGAACTCGCCGAGGGTTGGCGCAGCGCTCACGACGTCTGCCACCGTCGAACTCAGCGCTCTGAGATGGACGTCGACCCGCGAGCGCTGCGCGACCTGGTACAGCGCCTGCGTGACGGCATTTTGGTCACCGCTCGCCATGCCGTCGTGCAAGCGCATGATCCATGGCGAGGCATTGCCAGGGTCCAGCAGTTCCCAGCGCTCGACACTCAGTGCGGAACAATTCGTCGACACCGGTCCTGGTGGCCGCATGGCGGAGAACTTGACGCTGCTGGCCGCCGGTGACTTCTGAAAGGCTTGCTGAGCGGCATAGCCCTGGCGATACATCGCTTCGCCGCGGCAGGCGCGCAGGCCCATCTGGTAGGCCACTGGGTCCGTGGTCGACGTCGCCAGCTGCGCGGCCATCTGCACGTCGCCATTCAGCACAGCAGCGGCCACGCGCTGACGCTCGGTGCCCGCCGCAAGACGCTTGAGAAGGCTGGCCTGCTCCGCTGCCGAGCGTTCATTGAGTGCCTGCGCCCAGGCCGGCGGCGCTTCGCCCTCGGCGCGGTCCAGTTCCTCGCGGCTCACGCGGCCAAAACCGCAGACATCGACGCTCCCCGCCACCACCGTGCCGCTCGCAGCAGCCGGCGGCGGTGATGCTGTCGCGGGTTCGGCAGCCGGCGCCCTGCCTGCCAAGCCGTCGGGGCGCAAGGATGCCACCGGGGCCGGCACCATCGAAGCGACGGCCGGCGCCGAAGCCGCGGCGACGGGTGGCAAAGGCGTCGCCAGGCGTTCATGCCTTGCAACCAGCCCCGCCAGCACCAGCAATCCCAGCAGGCCACCAACGGCCCAGCGCCACGCTTGTTTCAAACCCAGCCCTCCATGACGGAACTCAAGATGGCGCCCGGCAATCGGGCCATGGCGTCAGCATAAACAGGCCGTCAGCGCAGCAGCAAGCGGACGCCGGCGGCCCGACTCATCGCGCAGGAGGCGAAGCAGCCGCAGGCCGCTGCTCGGGGTCGAGCGCGCTGCGGCCATTCCCTTGGCGCCAACGCGCGGACAAGATCGCGTCGTCAGCGCCTGCAGCGCGCATCTCGCCGCGCATATGCGCCCAGTCGCCATGGGCCGTCATCTCCTGGACGATCTTGCGCATCTCGATCTGCCCGTCGCAGGGGGTTGGGTCCTGGCAAGCGGCACCGCGAACCAGCGCCATCTCAATGCAACGCCCTCACCGCCCCTGCCCCGCCAACGCCTCCCGCACCGCCGCCACCTGGCGCCGCGACACGGCCAGCCATTCGTCGACGTGGACGATGCGCACCGCCCAGCTGTCGGCGCCGTCGGCGTTGGGGTCGCCGCCGTCGAGGTCGCCGAAACTGGTCGGCGCGTGCCGCTCCAGCTCACGCACGGCCCAGCGCGCGACCAGCGCGTTGCGGTGCACGCGCAGGAAGCGCTCGCTCAGGCGTTGCTCCAGCTCGGACAGCGAGCCGTCCATCACATGCGTCTCGCTGGCCGTGCGCAGCGTCAGGTACTTGAGCTCGGCCTTGAAGTACAGCACCTCGCCAACGGGCACGCGCAGCAGGCGGCCGCGGTCGGTCAGCGTGATGAAGTCGGCGTGGTCAGGCGCGGCCGGCCTGTCACCGTCCTGCGGCGGCAGTGCCGCCTGCACGACGGCGCGCTCGGCCAGGCGCTGGGCCGCGCGGGCCAGCGCGGCCTGCAGGCGCTCGCGGCGCACGGGCTTGGTGAGGTAGTCCAGCGCGTCGAGCTCGAAGGCGCGCAGCGCATGCATCGCATGCGCGGTGACGAAGATGATCAGCGGCGCGGCCAGGCCGGGCTGGTCGGCCTGGCGTTGGGCCAGCGCATCGGCGAGCTGCAGGCCATCGGTGCCGGGCATCTGCACGTCCAGCAGCACGAGGTCGCAGCCATGCTCGCGAAGCCAGCTCGCGGCCTGCGAGCCGGTCGCGGCTTCGGCGACGACCTCGCAGCGTGGCTCCTGGATGGCATCGACCAGGCCGCGCAGGCGCAGCCGGGCCAGGGGTTCGTCGTCGACGACAAGGATGCGCAAAGGCGTGGTCATAGCGGCACCTGGATACGCAGCGCAAAACGCCGCTCCGTGGATTCGAGATCGAAGCGGGCGGCGACGTCGTGCATCAGCTTCAGGCGCTGGCGCACATTGCGCAGTGCCAGGCCGTGGCCGGCCGTGCGGGCCGGCGCGCCGACGGTGTTGACGATGCGGATCTCGACCTCGGCACCACGGCGCATGGTCGTGACCTCCAGCTCGCCGCCCTCGTCGTTGGGCTCCACGCCGTGGCGCACGGCGTTCTCCACCAGCGGCTGCAGCAGCAGCGGCGGCACGCGCGCGGCGTTCGCCTCGGGGTCCAGGCGCCAGATGACCCGCAGCCGCTTGCCGAAGCGGATCTGTTCGATGGCGAGATAGCGGCGCGCCAGCTCGACCTCCTCGGCCAGCGTGACCGAGGCGCTGGCGTCGGCAAGGGCCACGCGGAAGAGTTCGGCCAGGTCCTCGAGCACGCTCTCGGCGCGCGCCGGGTCGACCTGCACGAGGGCAATGGCGCTGTTCAGCGTGTTGAACAGGAAGTGCGGCCGGATGCGCGACTGCAGCTCGACGAGTTGGGCCAGCGCATCGGCCGGGCGCTGGGTGTGCTCGCGCAGCTTCAACCAGGCGAGCAGCAGCGCCGCCCCGCTGGCACCCGTAGCCGCGATGCTGGCGACGCGCCAGACGCTGGCCGGTTCCTCGCTCGTCAGGCTGAGCAGGCCGAAGCCCAGCAGCGCGCCGATGGCACCCAAGGCCATCAACGCCAGCCACTGCGCGGGCTCGGGCAGGCGCGGCCACAACCGCTTGGCCGCGCAGACGATGAGCAGCCAGGACAGCACGGCGAACATCGTGACGACGGTGCCGTTCGCCGTCAGCGTCAACCACTGTCCTGCGTCCTTGGCGACGATGGCCGTGCCCAGACCCAGCAGCAGCTGCACGCCGAGCACCGCGCGCAGCACCAGGCCGACGTGGCAGACATCGAAGGCGCGGGTCGGGTCCAGCAGCGGGGCGGTGCTGAGCTGGGGCAGCTCGGGCAGCTCGTTGGGCGCAAAGCCCAGCCAGTTGCTCAGCTGCATGGACTCGTGCCAGACGCTGTGACTGGGCTTGGCGCGGCGCTTGAAGAAGAGCATGTGCGTGGCTTGAGAAGGTGGCCGAACCTCGGCGTTCGATAATCCCAGGTTGCGGCGCATTTTGCGCGCCGAAATTCACGCCCGCCCCATGTCAGACAACCAACTCGCCAACAAATCCCAAGCCTGGTCCGCGCTGTTCTCCGAGCCGATGAGTGACCTGGTGAAGCGCTACACGGCCAGCGTCGGCTTCGATCAGCGCCTGTGGCGCGCGGACATCACGGGCAGCCTGGCCCACGCGGAGATGCTGGCGGCCCAGGGCATCCTGGGCGCGGAGGACCACGCGGCCATCCAGCGCGGCCTGAACGAGATCGCCGCCGAGATCGAGGCCGGCCAGTTCGAGTGGAAGCTGGACCTGGAGGACGTGCACCTCAACATCGAGGCGCGGCTGACCGAGCGCGTCGGCATTGCCGGCAAGCGCCTGCACACGGGCCGCAGCCGCAACGACCAGGTGGCCACCGACGTGCGGCTGTGGCTGCGCGGCGAGATCGACGAGATCAACGGCCTGCTGCGCGCGCTGCAGACCGTCATGGTCGAGAAGGCCAGCGAGCACGCCGACGTCATCCTGCCCGGTTTCACGCACCTGCAAGTCGCCCAGCCGGTCAGCTTCGGCCACCACCTGCTGGCCTACGTCGAGATGTTCGCGCGCGACGCCGAGCGCATGCTGGACACGCGCAAGCGCGTCAACCGCCTGCCCCTGGGCGCCGCGGCGCTGGCCGGCACCAGCTACCCGCTGGACCGCGAGCGCGTGGCCGCCACACTCGGCATGGAGGCGTGCAGCCAGAACAGCCTGGATGCCGTCAGCGACCGCGACTTCGCGATCGAGTTTTCGTCCGCCGCCACCTTGCTGATGCTGCACATCTCGCGGCTCTCCGAGGAGCTGATCCTGTGGATGAGCCAGAACTTCGGCTTCATCGCACTGCCCGATGCCTTCTGCACGGGCTCATCGATCATGCCGCAGAAGAAGAACCCCGACGTGCCCGAGCTGGCACGCGGCAAGACCGGCCGTGTGGTGGGCCACCTGGTCGGCCTCGTCACGCTGATGAAGGGCCAGCCGCTGGCCTACAACAAGGACAACCAGGAGGACAAGGAGCCCTTGTTCGACACGGTCGACACCTTGAAGGACACGCTGCGCATCTTTGCCGACATGCTGGCCGGGCTGACCGTGAAGCCCGACGCCATGCGCGCCGCGGCGCTGAAGGGCCACGCCACGGCGACCGACTTGGCCGACTACCTCGTCAAAAAGGGCGTGGCCTTCCGCGACGCGCACGAGGTCGTCGCGCATGCGGTGAAGACGGCCACGGCCAAGGGCGTCGACCTGGCGGCGTTGTCGCTGGACGAGTTGAAGGCTTTCGATGCGCGCATCGAGGCCGACGTGTTCGACGTGCTGTCGCTGGAAGGCTCGCTGAATGCCCGCAACGTGCTGGGTGGCACCGCGCCGGCCCAGGTGCGTGCGCAGGTGGCCCGCCACCGCGTGCGACTGGCTTGAGCTGGCTCAACGACGCCGCGAGGCCCCACGCCTAGCATCGACCGAATGACTACCCTTGCCTGGACCGACAAGCTGGTCCTGAACCAGCCGACGCTGGACACCACCCACCAGGAGTTCGTCGAGTTGCTGAACGCCTTCGGCGCGGCGCTCGACGCTGGTGCCGACGCCCTGCCCGCCTACCAGGTCCTGCTGGCCCACACCGAGGCCCACTTCGCGATGGAGGAGGACTGGATGGCGCGCTGCGGCTTCGAGGCGCAGAACTGCCACGCCAGCCAGCATGCGATGGTGCTCAACGTGATGCGCGAGGCGCTGCGCTACGCCAACCAACTGAACGACCGCGAGCCGCTGAACATCCTGCGCACCGAGCTGGCGGGCTGGCTTCCGCAGCATGCCGAGATGATGGATGCTGCCCTCGTCTTCACGATGGAGCAGCGGGGCTTCGACCCCGTGACCGGCGAATGCAAACAGCCCGTCGCCGAGAGCGCCGCCCACAGCTGTGGTTCGGGCAGCTGCGGCGACTGAGCGCCCCGGGCGTCAGCTCGCTTTGGCCCTGGGTGGCCGCTGAAACTGGTCCTCCTGGGAGTCGGTGCACCGGTTGATCGTGGCAGGCTCTGGCGGCGTGAGCGCGTCCATCTGCTCGGTTGACAGTTTCCATGTCGCAACGTGCTTGAGATCCTTGTCAAACACAACGAGGCGCCGCCATTGGTCGTTCTTGAACGTGCGCGTCAGGTTGACAGCGAAGCCCCCATTGAAATGCAGTGCGCTGTGGTTGCTGTAGACCCCGCGAGGGAACTGCCTCGGCATCGGCGCCACCAGCAGCCGGCCGCCGCGCAGCACATGCAAGGCCGTTCGTAGTTCCCCGCCGACCATGATGTCCTGAATCCAAACCGTCCCAGCCGCGTCGTAGGTGTTGCCACCGCCGGCACAGGGCGCACGCTCCAGCCAGCGCAGACGGTCCATGTCCGCGGCAGGCAGATCGGACTCCTCGATAGGCGCGCCCGGGTCGGACATGACCACCTGCTGAGGCGGATGCAGCAACGGATTGCCTTTCCCTGAAATTGCGGAATTCAGCTTCTTCGCACGAGCATCTCGGTCAGCGCAGCCCCAAGCCCAGCCGCCGTAGCCCTTACCTGCACCGTGAAACCAGGCGGCGTGGTCCACGACTCGGATGGTCGGCTGCAGTTCCTGCTGCGCATTTATCACTCCCGCCTCGATGTCGATGCGCCAGAGGGCGAACCAGTCGCGGTCGGTGCTGATGCGGAACACTTTGGACGCCCGCGACAGCACGCGCATCGCCGCCGTCGGCTCCGTCAGCGTTTCCACGCCCACGCAATGGTCCGGGTCCAGCCCCAGCTTGCGCAGCTCGGGCATCTCCCACCATGGGTAGCGGAAGGCCTTGCAGGCCGGGCTCAGTGCCGGCTTAACGCTGATCCGGGTAATGCGACCGCGCGCCTGTAGGTCGAAACTCAGGTCGGTCTCCAGCGCCGTCAGACCCTTCGCTAACGCGTAGCGCACCACGTCCCCCAGCTGTGGATGCTGGACATGTCCACGGTCGTTTTGCGAACCCGCCAAGTACATCAGGTAAGGCGCAGCGATGAACAATTCGTCCGCTTCGAGCGGCTGGCGAACCTCGATGCTCGACTGGCTACAGGCCTCGAGCACCTCCGGGCTCTCCAGATATGGCACCGACTTCTGAGCGGCGCCGCAGCCACTGAGCACGGCCGCCGTAGCCAACGGCCAGAGTCGCTGCTTCATTTCTTCAGGTACTCGAAGAAGGCCTGCGAGTTGCTGTCCCGGCCGAGGAAGTCCTTGACCAGCTCCGGCGCCGGCTTCTGCGCGCCCTGGCCCAGCACCTGCTCGCGGTAGCGCTTGCCGACGTCCGGGCTGAGCTTGTCGGCCGCGAAGGCCGTGCGCAGGTCCATGGCGACGACCAGGCTCCACAGGTAGCCGTAATAGCCCGCGCCATAGCTGCCCGCGATGTGCGCGAAGCCGGCCGGGAACATCGTGCCGGGCACGTAGCCCAGCGGCGTGGCGCCTTCCATCTTGGCCCACAGCGGCAGCGGCTCGGGCTTGGCGGACTGGTGCAGCGCCAGGTCATAGCTCGCATACAGGTGCTGGCGACCGAACAGGCCGCCCTTGCCGTAGTGCTTGGCGGCCACGGCCTGGTCGACCATGGCGTCTGGCACCGGCTTGCAGTCGGGGCAGACCTCCTGCATCAGCTTGAGCACCTTCTTGTCGTAGACCCAGTCCTCCAGCATCTGCGACGGCGCCTCGACGAAGTCGGGCACGACCTTGGTGCCGGCGGTCGCGGCGTAGCGCGTCTTGGACAGGTCCACGTGCACGGCGTGGCCGAGTTCGTGCAGCAGGGTCTCCACCTCGTCCAGCGTCAGGCCGTTGCGGTCGAAGTTGACGACCAGGGCCGCGGCCGGCGTGCGGCCCACGCGCGTGGCGCTGCCGCGCAGCGGCCAGACCGCCGCGTGGTTGTACTTGCCGTCGCGCGGATAGAGGTCGACGTAGAGCTGGGCAATGGGCTTGCCGCTGGCCGCGTCGCTGACGACATAGGTCTGGGCTTCGTCATGCCAGAGCTTGTTGTCGATGCGCTCGTACTTGACGCCCATCACGCGCTCGATGATGCGCAGCGCGAACTGCAGGCTCTGCTGGGGCGGGAAGTAGGGGCGGAAGGCGTTCTGGTCGACGCTGAACTTCTGCAGCTTGACGCGCTCGCTGTAGAAGCTGGCGTCCCAGCGCTGTACCGTCGTCTGCTCCAGCGGCGTGCCCATGTGCTGGGCCTTGTTGGCGCGCAGCTCCTGCAGCTCGCTTTTCTCGCGCTCGTTGACGGCGCCAGTGACGGAGTCGAGGAAGCGCGTTGCCGTGGCGCCGTCCTTGGCCATGCGCCGGCGCAGGTTGAAGTCGACGAAATTGTCGAAGCCGAACAGCTTGGCGTACTCGCCGCGCAGCGTGGCGATCTGGGCCAGCAGGTCGAGGTTGGCCTGGCCGCCCTCGTTGGTCTTGGCGCGCCACATGCGCTCGCGCGCCTCGCCGCTCTCGGCGCTGCGCATCACCGGTACATAGCTCGGGTAGTCCACGCCGAGCACGATGCGGCCCTGGTCGTCGCGCTTGGCCTTGGCCCACACACTCTCGGGCACGCCGCTGAGCTCGGCCTCGGTGAAGGTGACGCGCGTGCCGGCGTCGCGGATGTTCTTGTTGAACTGCTGGTCCAGCTCGTTGAGCTTGTCCAGGATCTGCTTGGCGCGTTCACGCTTGGCCTTGGGCAGGGCCACGCCGCTGTCCTCGAAGTCGCCCGAGGCCAGGCGCACCAGCTCGGCGTCGATGGCGTCGGCCTTGGGCGCCTTCTGCAGGCCGCGGTAGATCTTCTCGTTCTGGCCGAGCGTGGAGCTGAAGTCGCCCCAGCGCAGCGAGCAGGCCTGGGCGGCGTCGCGCACGGCCTTGTCGGGGTGGACGTTGAGGATGAAATCGTTGGGGTTCTGATGGTCTTCGAGGTAGATCGTCAGGTCGTCGTAGCTGGCCAGCCAGCCCTTGTCGACCTTGCGCCGCTCCAGGGTCTGCACGCGCTGCTGGGCGCCCTTGAGGTCGGCGTCGCAGCGCGTCTGCACGTCGGCGGCCGAGGTGTAGGTCGGGAAGTTGGGGGCGGGCAGCGTCGGCGCGGCCTGGGCGGCGGCCGTCAGGGCCAGCACGGCCAGGCTGATCAGGGCGGGTTTCATCGTCTCTCACTCCTTGTGGGAAGGCCGGCATTCTGCGGGCCCCGCCACCCGCAGCCGTTCTTCACACCCCTACTTGTGCAGCAGGGTTTTTACCTGGGCCAGAGCGGTCGGATCGTCCAGCGTCGTCAGGTCGCCCGGGTCGCGGCCCTCGGCCACGGCCTGCAATGCGCGGCGCAGCAGCTTGCCGGAGCGCGTCTTGGGCAGCAGGCCGACGAAGAGCACGCGCGACGGCCGCGCGACCGCACCGAGCTGCTCGTCGACGCGCTTCATGATCTGGCCCTCCAGCGCCAGCGCTGCCTCCGACGTGGCGGGCAGTTCGCGTGGCACGGCGAAGGCCAGCGCCACCTGGCCCTTCAGCTGGTCCGCCACGCCGACGACGGCGACCTCGGCCACGCCCGGGTGGCCCGAGATGCACTCCTCGATCTCGCGCGTGCCCAGGCGGTGGCCCGCCACGTTGATGACGTCGTCCGTGCGGCCGAGGATGAAGGTGTAGCCCTGGGCATCGCGCAGGCCCCAGTCGAAGGTCGAGTAGACAGGGCGTCGCGCATGACCCGGCACGCTCTGCCAATAGGTGCTGACGAAGCGTGCGTCGTCGCCCCACACGGTCTGCAGCGCCCCCGGCGGCAGCGGGTGCTCGATGACGAGCACGCCCTTCTGGTTCGGCTCAGCCAGTTCCGCGCCGCTGTTCTCGTCGAGCAGCTTGACGTCGTAGCCGTACATCGGCATGCCCGGCGAGCCGAAGCGTGTCGGCACCGCCTCGACACCGGGGATGTGATGGGCCACCGTCAGCAGCGGCCAGCCGGTCTCGGTCTGCCAGTAGTTGTCGATGATGGGTACACCCAGGGCCTCGGCGATCCAGCGGCCGGTGGGCTCGTCCAGCGGCTCGCCGGCGAGGAAGAGTGCGCGCAAGGACGACAGATCGTGGCGCTTCAGCAGCGCGGGGTCGTGCTTCTTCAGCACGCGCACGGCGGTGGGCGCGCTGAACATGACGGTCACCCGGTATTTCTCGACCAGGCTCCACCACACCGCCGCGTCCGGGTTGACCGGCGTCCCCTCGTACATCAACGTGGCCATGCCATGGATGAGCGGGCCATAGACGATGTAGCTGTGGCCGACGACCCAGCCGATGTCGCTGGTGGAGAAATAGGTCTCGCCCGGCTTGCCGCCGAAGATCCAGTCCATGCTGGTCGCCAGCGCCACCGCGTAGCCACCCACGTCGCGCTGCACACCCTTGGGTGTACCCGTCGTGCCACTGGTGTAGAGCGTGTAGCTCGGCGTGTTGGACTCCAGCCAGGCGCAGGGCACGGGCTGGCCCCAATGCCGCTGGCGCAGCTCGGCGTAGTCCAGGTCGCGGCCGGCCACGCGCTCGAAGGCAGCGAGGCCGCGGTCCACCATCAGCACTCTGGCCGGCTTGTGCGCGGCCAGCGTGATGGCCTCGTCCAGCAGCGGCTTGTAGGCCAGGCGCTTGCCTGCCCGGCTCCCGGCGTCGGCGCTGATGACGAGCCTGGGGGTCGCATCGTCGATGCGGCTGGCCAGGCTCACCGACGCGAAGCCGCCGAAGACGACGGAGTGGATGGCGCCGATGCGCGCGCAGGCCAGCATCGCGAACGCGGCCTCGGGGATCATGGGCAGATAGATCAGCACGCGGTCGCCCTGACTCACGCCCTGCGCGCTCAGGATGGCGGCCATCGCCTCGACCTCGGCCTGCAGCTCGGCAAAGCTGTAGACCCGCTCCTGGCCGACCTCGGTGGACACCCAGATCAGCGCCCGGTCCGCAGGCCGCGAGGCGGCGTGCCGGTCCACCGCGTTGTGGCAGAGATTGGTCGTGCCACCAACGAACCAGCGCGCAAACGGCGGCTTGCTCGCATCACAGATCTGCTGCGGTGGCGTCTGCCAGTCAACGCGTTGAGCCTGCTCGGCCCAGAAGGCATCGCGCTCGGTCAGCGAGCGCCGGTGGAAATCGGCATAGGTCTCGGTCATGCGGCGAGTGTGAAGCGGGGCCACTGACGGCAGTCTGACCTGGCGCAAGCGCTTGGCGTGACAGAATTCAGGGTTTTCACGGAGTTTGCCGCCGGCCAAGCCGGGGTTTGCCCTGAAAATTACAAGCTTTACGCCCGCTTTGATTGACGGTGCCAGGGTCCCCCCCTAACCTCCGCGCCGCTGTCCCCCTCCGCTATCGCGACCGCTTGCGGCCCGCCCCGGTTCCTCCGTCTCGAATGCCCCTGGTTTTCTCCGCTGCCCTGCTGAATCGCATCGCTGCCGCCGGCCTGTTGGTCGTGGGCTGCTGCGCTGCGCACGCGCAGGGCGTGGCCCAGGCGGCGACGACCCCGCCGCCGGGCACGATGACCGGTGCCTACGGCCAGAGCCTGCAGCAGCAACAGCAGGCAGCGGCGGCCGACAAGGCGGCCCAGGCCAACGCCACCAGGCCCGCGCAACCGGGTGCCACCACGCCGGCGCAGGACGCGGTCAGCCGCTTCCTGAATGAGCGCGGCATCCTGAGCGCGGCCGAGCCCGGCGGGTCATCTCGCCTGCTGGCCAGCGTGCGCGACACCGCATCGGACCTGGTGCTGTCGGCCATGAACTTCCTGGGCGTGCGCTACACGCGCGGTGGCAACTCGGTCGAGAACGGCTTCGACTGCAGCGGCTTCACGCGCCACATCTTCGAGATGAGCGTGGGCCTGGTGCTGCCGCGCCGCGCCGACGAGCAGGCCAAGGACCACAGCCTGCTGGCCATCCGCCAGGATGAACTCAAGCCCGGCGACCTGGTGTTCTTCAACACGATGAAGCGCACCTTCAGCCATGTGGGCATCTACGTCGGCGAAGGCAAGTTCATTCACGCGCCGCGCACCGGCAGCGCCGTGCGGGTGGAAGACATGCGCGACTCCTACTGGGCCAAGCGCTTCACCGGCGCCCGCCGCGCCGACCTGAAGGCTGCGGCCGCAGCCGGCGGCGAAGGCCCGCTGGCACGCTGAACTCAGGCGCCGCCGAGGTCGCGCCAGGCTTCGGCCAGCAGCTCCGTCACCCAGCCCGGCTTGGCCTTGGCCAGCCACACCCTCACGCCCCGGCGCTTGCCACCCCAGAGCAGCGATTCGACCGCGCCGGCTTCGCGCGCGATCCAGGCGTCGCGCGAATCCTCGTTCTTGATGAAGACGCGCAGCTCAGCGCCGTCGGGCGTCATCGTCGCGAAGATCGAGCCTGTCGTTCCAGGTTTTGTACCAGGCAGGCGGAACGACGTCAGCTCGTGATGCGGCTTCTCGACCGCGCCGGGCAAGCCCAAGGCGAGTGCTCGGGCTTGCTCGGCTTTCATGTCAATTGACCATTCCGCTTTCGGGCCGAGCGCCGGGCCGCTCCCAAGCCGGCCCGCCTGGCGATGTGCTGGCCGGTCGATCCGGCAAGCATCGCCGTCCCCCCGGGGGACCGACCAGGATTGCCCGCGTTCAGCAGGGAAAGGCTGGGCGAGGGGCTCATTTCAGCCGGCGACGCGCTTGGCCACGAGCGTCAGGATCTCGTAGCTCGCGCACAGCTCGTCGCGCTGGTTGGTCACGGCCACGTCCCAGCCGATGACGCCCTGCGCCGGCTGGTCGTCGCGCGGCGGGCGGTCGATCTTGCGCTTGGCGGTCAGGCGCGCCTGGATGGTGTCGCCGATGGCCACGGGCGTGACGAAACGCAGGTTCTCCAGGCCGTAGTTGGCCAGCACGGGGCCGGGCGCCGGGCTGACGAACAGGCCCGCTGCCGCCGACAGCACGAAGTAGCCGTGCGCGATGCGCTGGCCGAACGGCGATGCCTTGGCCGCGACGTCGTCGAAGTGCATGTAGAAGTAATCGCCCGACAGGCCGCCGAACGCGACGATGTCGGCCTCGCCCACCGTGCGGCGGTGGGTCAGCAGGCTCATGCCGACCTCGACGTCCTCGAAGTAGCGGCGGAAGGGGTGGATGTCGCTCTCCGTGACTACGCCGCCGCGCTGGTATTCGCCGGTGACGGCGCTCATCATCGTCGGCGAGCCCTGCACGGCGCAGCGCTGCAGGTAGTGCTTCACCGCACGCAGGCCGCCCAGTTCCTCGCCGCCGCCCGCACGGCCGGGGCCGCCGTGCTTGAGCTTGGGCAGCGGCGAACCGTGGCCGGTGTTCTCCAGCGCCGCCTCTCGGTCCAGAACCAGCATGCGGCCATGCCAGGCGGCAAAGGTCGGCACGGCTTGCGCGGCCAGGGCCGGCGTCTTCGTGCAGAGGGTGCCGACGAGGCTGCCGCGGCCCATCGTTGCCAGGTGCAGCGCTTCCTCAAAGTCGCCATACGGCAGCAGCGTCGTCACCGGGCCGAAGGCTTCGAGGTGGTGGGCATCGCTGGCCGCAGCATCACGCGCCAGCAGCAGCGTCGGCGCGAAGAAGGAGCCATCGCTGACGCCATCACCCTTGGGCGCGAAGCCGTCGCGCTCGGACAGCAGCAGCTCGCAGTTCCTGGCCAGCTGCGCCACGCGCTCGGCCACGTCGGCCTGCTGCGCCTTGCTGGCCAGCGCACCCATGCGCACGCCCTCCACCGCCGGGTCGCCAACGATCGTCTTGGACAGGCGCGCCTTCAGCGCCGCGGCGACCGCATCGATGCGGTTGGCGGGGACGATGGTGCGGCGGATGGCCGTGCACTTCTGGCCGGCCTTGGCCGTCATCTCGCGCGCCACTTCCTTGATGAAGAGGTCGAACTCCGGATCGTCCGGCGTCACGTCGGGCGCGAGGATGGCGCAGTTCAGGCTGTCGGCCTCGGCGTTGAAGGGGATGCTCTTCTTCAGCAGGTTGGGGTGGGCCTTCAGCATCAACGCCGTATCGGCGCTGCCGGTGAAGGTGACGACGTCGGCCTCATCCAGCCGCTCGAACAGGTCGCCCGTGCCGCCGATGATGAGCTGCAGCGCACCGGCCGGCACCAGGCCGGAGTCGACGATGAGGCGCACGCAGGCTTCGGCGACATAGCTCGTTGCCGTGGCGGGCTTGACCAGGCAGGGCATGCCGGCCAGGAAGCTCGGCGCGAACTTCTCCAACATGCCCCACATCGGGAAGTTGAAGGCGTTGATGTGCAGCGCCACGCCCCGCTTGGGCACCATCACGTGGCTGCCGATGAAGTGGTTGTTGGCGCCCAGCCGCATGGCGGGGCCCTCGTGCAGCACATTGCTGCTGGGCAGGTCCTTGCCCCCGATGGAGGCGTAGGCGAACAAGGTACCGATGCCGCCTTCGATGTCGATCCAGGAGTCGCTGCGCGTCGCGCCCGTGTGCGCGCTGATGGCATACAGCTCTTCCTTGCGCTCCATCAGGTAGGCGGCCAATGCCTTCAGCACGCGGGCGCGGTCCTGGAAGTGGCTGCGCAGCAGCCCGGGCAAGGCTGTGCCGCGCGCATAGGCCATGGCCTCGGCGAAGTCCAGGCCTTCCTCGTGCGTGTGGGCGACGACACGGCCATTGATCGCGCTGGCCAGCGGCTTGGCCGCGCGCTCGCCGACCCAGCGGCCGGCGATGTAGCTCTGCAGGGTGCTCACTTGATGAGTTTCCAAGTTCCGTTTTCGATGGTCACCATCACGCGGGCGCGCTGGTCCAGGCCCAGGTGGTCGCCGCTGGACATGTTGTAGACGCCATGGGCGCCGGCCAGGTTCTTCACGTTCTCCAGCGCATCGCGCAGCGCGGCGCGGAAGGCGGCCGTGCCGGGCTGGGCCTTCTTCAGCGCCTCGGGTGCGGCGGCGGCCAGCAGCAGGCCGGCGTCCCAGGCATGGCCGCCAAAGGTCGACACCGAGCCCTTGCCATGGGCCGCTTCATACTTGGCGATGTAGTCCTGCGCGCTCTTCTTGACCGGGTGGTCGGCCGGCAGTTGGGCCGCGACCAGCACCGGGCCGGCCGGCAGCAGCGTGCCTTCGACATCCTTGCCGCCGACGCGCAGGAAGTCGTTGTTGGCGATGCCATGGGTCTGGTAGATCTTGCCGGCGTAGCCGCGTTCCTTCAGCGCTTTCTGCGGCAGGGCCGCGGGCGTGCCCGAGCCGGCGATCAGGATGGCGTCGGGCCTGGCCGCAACGAGCTTGAGCACCTGCCCGGTGACGGAGGTGTCCGTGCGGTTGTAGCGCTCGGTCGCGACGATGGTGAGGTGCTTGGTCGCCGCGATCTTGTTGAACTCGCCCCACCAGCCCTCGCCGTAGGCGTCGGCAAAGCCGATGAAGCCCGCCGTCTTCACGCCGTGGTCCACCATGTGGGTGACGATGGCCAGGGCCATCATGATGTCGTTCTGAGGTGTCTTGAAGACCCAGCGCTTCTTCGCATCCACGGGCTCGACGATGCGGGCCGACGCAGCCATCGAGATCATCGGCGTGCCGGACTCGGACACCGCGTCGATCATCGCCAGCGAGTTGGGCGTGACGGTGGAGCCGATGATGATGTCGACCTTGCTGTCGGTGATGAGCTTGCGCGTGTTGGCAACGGCCGTGGTCGTGTCGGAGGCGTCGTCGAGGATGATGTAGTTGACCTTCTGGCCAGCGAGCGTCTGCGGCATCAGCGCGAAGGTGTTCTTCTCCGGGATCCCGAGTGACGCGGCCGGGCCGGTGGCGGACAGCGTGACGCCGACGTTGATGTCCGCGTGCGCGGCCAGGCTCAGCGTGGCGGCCAGGGCCAGGGCGAGTTGCTTGAATGGCTTCATGGGGTCGTCTCCTCGGGGTTTCATCGGGGTTATTGGATGAGGGCCGGCTGGCGCAGCTGCACCGCGCCAAGGCCGCCAAAGAACAGATCGCTGACCAGGGCCGCGAGCGCATCGTGCGACAGCTCGCCGTCGGGGCGCAGCCAGGTGAAGGTCCAGTTGATCATGCCAAAGAGCAGCATGGTCAGCGGCTTGTGCAGCTTGGCGTCGCGCAACTCGGGGCGAACCAGGCTGATGGCGGCCGCGAACTCGCTGACCACACGGCGCTCCACGTCCAGCAGGCGCTCGCGCTCGGCGTCGGCCAGGAACTTGATCTCGCTGGTCAGCACGCGGTGCTGGGGCTGGGCGTCGGCATAGGCACGGGTGAAGCGCTCGATCAGCGCGCGCAGCTGCGCATCCGGTTCCAGCTGACGCGACTTGACCTCGTCGACGAGGGCGAGCAGCGCATGGACATGGCTGTCGCAGATCTGCGCCAGCAGCTCCTGCTTGTCCTGGAAGTAGTGGTACAGCGTCGGCTTGGCCACGCCGCAGGCCTCGGCGACCTGGTTCATGGACGTGGCGCTGAAGCCCTGCTCGGCGAACAGCCGTGCGGCGGCCGCGAGGATGTCTTCGCGTTGGGCTTCGAAGCCGGGGGCTCTTTTTCGGGCCATGTTAGTTTTCCATTACGGGCCGAGCGCCGGGCCGCTCCCAAGCCGGCCCGCTCTGGCGATGTGCTTGCGGCTCAATGCCGCAAGCATCGCCGTCCCCTCGGGGGACCGGCCAAGGTATTCCTTGGACGAGGGGCTTCATTCTTCAGCGTTCGTCGAAGCTGATGACCACGCGCTCGGTGAGCGGATGCGCCTGGCAGCTCAGGATGAAGCCCGCAGCGACCTCGGCCTTGTCGAGCGCGAAGTTCTTGTCCATGCGCACCTGGCCCTCGATGAGCTTGCAGCGGCAGGTGGAGCAGACGCCGCTCTTGCAGGAGAACGGCACGTCCATGCCTTCGCGCGCGGCGGCGTCGAGCAGGCTGGGGTCGGTGGAGAAGAACTCGATGTCCCGCGACAGCCCGTCGCGGATGACGGTCACGCGGGCTTCGGGCGCGTCGCCCGGTTTGACCTCGTGCGGCACGGGCTTGCCGGCCAGCGTCTCCGGCGTGCCGAAGCGTTCGATGTGGATGCGCTCGGCCGGCACACCGTGGCCCAGAAGCGCGGCCTCGGCGGCGTCGTTCATCTCGAACGGGCCGCAGACGAAGGCTTCGTCAATGCTGCCGGCAGGCACCGGGCCGGCCAGGAAGGCGCTGAGCTTGCCGGCGTCCAGCCGGCCGCCATACAACGGCGCGTCCACCACTTCGCGGCTGAAGATCAGGTGCAGCGACAGCCGCGTCATGAAGCGGTTCTTCAGGTCTTCGAGTTCTTCCTTGAACATCGTCGACGCGGTGCGGCGGTTGGAATAGATCAGCGTCGCGCGGGCGTTCGGCTCGCGCTCCAGCAGCGCGGTCAGGATGGCGATGATGGGCGTGATGCCCGAGCCGCCGGCGATGAAGAGCACATGGCGACCATCGGCCTGCGCGGCCGGCATCACGAAGCGGCCCTGCGGCGGGTAGGACTCGATGACGTCGCCGGCCTTGAGCTGCTCATGCACCCAGCTGGAGAACGCGCCGCCATCGACACGCCGAATGCCGACCTGCAGCCGGCGGTCGGAGCAGATGGAGTAGCTGCGGCGCAGCTCCTGGCCGCCGACGCTGGCGCGCAGCGTCAGGTACTGGCCGGGCTCGAAGCCGAAGCCTTCGGGCGGCGCCTCGAAGCCGACGACCATCGCGTCGTCGGTGTCGCGCTCGACGGAGGTCACGCGCAGGGGGTGGAAGTGGAGGGCCATCAGATTGGCTTGAAGTATTCGAAAGGTTCCAGGCACTCGATGCAACGCCAGGTCGACTTGCATGCGGTGGAGCCGAAGCGAGAGAGTTGTTCGGTGCGGCCACTGTCGCAGCGCGGGCAGCGCAGCCGCGGCACGATGCGAATCGCCTGCTCGCCGCTGCACTGCGGCGGCACGATGCCGTACTGCTGCAGCTTCTCGCGGCCTTCCGCGCTGATCCAGTCGGTGCTCCAGGCCGGCGCGCGCTGCATCGTGACGGTCACGTCGCCGAACTCGGCCAGCGCGGCGCGCACGTCGTCGGCGATCAGCTCGGTGGCGGGGCAGCCCGAGTACGTCGGCGTCAACACGACTTCGACACCCGATGCCGTTTCGCGCAGGTCACGCACGATGCCCAGCTCCACCAGGCTGACCGCCGGGATCTCGGGGTCGGGCACGGCGTTGAGCTTGGCTCGAGCGCTTTCGAGATTCACCACACGCCTCCGGGGTAGGTGCGCTGCAGGTGCTGCATCGTCGCCAGCATGTGGCCCATGTGCTCGCTGTGGATGCCGTCGATGCCGCGCGGCTGCATGGCGCTTTCGCGCGGCAAGGCCAGCGTGGCCTCCGCCATCAGCGTGGCCCAGCGGGCGCGCCACTCGGGCTCCAGCTCGTTCCACGCCGGGCCGACACCGTCCACGCCGTCGGCGGCGAACAGCTCGCTGAAGTAGGGCCACAGCACGTTCAGCGCCGCCTGCATGCGGGCCTTCGACTCGTCGGTGCCATCGCCCAGGCGAACCACCCAGTCGCTGGCGTGCTGGCGGTGATAGCGCACTTCCTTCAGCGACTTGGCGGCGATGCCGGCCAGCTCGGTATCCAGGCTGGTCTGCAGGCGCCCGTACAGCAGCTCCAGCCAGATCGCCACGGCGGCGTTGCGCAGCGTCGTCAGCGCGAAGTCCCGCCCGCCGCCACCATCGCTCGGGCTGGCCGCCGCGTTGGGCAGCTCGACCAGCACGATGTTGCGGTAGTCGCGCTCCTCGCGCAGGAAGGCGAGCTGGTCTTCATCGCGGCCGGCACCTTCGAGCTGGCCGGCATGGGTCAGCAGCGCGTGCGCCTGGCCCAGCAGGTCCAGCGCGATGTTGGACAGCGCCAGGTCTTCCTCCAGCACCGGCGCGTGGCCGGCCCACTCGGACAGCCGCTGGCTGTGGATGAGGCAGGTGTCCGCGAGGCGGAGCACGTAGGTGAGCTTGGCGTCCATCACATGTGGTTCAGTTCGTCCGGCAGTTCATAGAACGTCGGATGGCGGTAGACCTTGTCGTCGGCCGGGTCGAACAGACTGCCCTTTTCGGTCGGGTCGCTGGCGACGATCTGCCCGGAGCGCACGACCCAAATGCTGGTGCCCTCTTGCCGGCGCGTGTAGACGTCGCGCGCCATCTGGATGGCCATAGGCGCGTCGGCCGCGTGCAGGCTGCCGCAGTGCTTGTGATCAAGCCCCGCCTTGCTGCGGACAAACACTTCCCACAGCGGCCATTCGTTCTTTGGATTGCTCATCACGCTGCCTCTTGTTTAACGGCTTGCTTGCGAGCGTGGGCCAGGGCCGCGTCGCGCACCCAGGCGCCGTCGTCCCAGGCCTTGTTGCGGGCCGCCAGGCGCTCGCGGTTGCAGGGGCCTTCGCCGCCCACCACGCGCCAGAACTCGGGCCAGTCGATGTCGCCAAAGTCGTACGCATCGCGCTCGGCATTCCACTTCAGCGCCGGGTCCGGCACCGTCACGCCGAGGATCTCGGCCTGCGGAATGGTCGCGTCGACGAACTTCTGGCGCAGCTGGTCGTTGGTGACGCGCTTGATGCCCCAGCGCATGCTCTGCTCGGAGTTGGGCGAATCCTTGTCCGCGGGGCCGAACATCATCAGCGACGGCCACCACCAGCGATTCACGGCGTCCTGCACCATGGCCTTCTGTTGCGCCGTCCCCTTTTGCATCATCGTCAGCAGGCTCTCATAGCCCTGGCGCTGGTGAAAGCTTTCCTCGCGGCAGACGCGGATCATGGCTCGCGCATACGGCGCATACGAACACCTGCACAGCGGCACCTGGTTCATGATGGCGGCGCCGTCCACCAGCCAGCCGATGACGCCGATGTCGGCCCAGGTCAGCGTGGGGTAGTTGAAGATGGAGCTGTACTTGGCCTTGCCCGACAGCAACGCCTCGGTCATCTCGTCGCGGCTGGTGCCCAGCGTCTCGGCGGCGGCATAGAGGTACAGGCCGTGGCCGCCCTCGTCCTGCACCTTGGCGAGCAGGATGGCCTTGCGCTTGAGCGTCGGCGCGCGCGTGATCCAGTTACCCTCGGGCAGCATGCCGACGATCTCGCTGTGTGCGTGCTGGCTGATCTGTCGCACCAGCGTCTTGCGGTAATGCTCCGGCATCCAGTCCTTGGCCTCGATGAAGTCGCCGGCGTCGATGCGGGCTTCAAACGCCTCCTCGCGCTGCAGGTCCTCGGCGCTCTTCACGACCTTGGGCTTGGCCTCGCGGGCCATCAGGTCCATCGCTTGCGTGTACATCGCTCGCTCCTTACTTCTTGCGTTGGTCCACGACGCGCCGGGCCTTGCCGACCAGCGTGCGCTCGATGGAGTTGTTCGGCTCGACGTTGATGGTCGCGGTCACGCCGATCAGGTTCTTGATGCGCTCCGACAGCCTACGTCCAATGCCGTCATCAGTCGCGCCCAGGGCCAGCTCGCAACGGATCAGCAGCTCGTCCAGATGCCCGTCGCGGCTCACCACCAGTTGGTACTGCCCGCCCAGACCCTTCTCCTGCAGCACCAGCTCTTCCACCTGAGTGGGAAAAAGGTTGACACCGCGGATGATGAGCATGTCGTCGCTGCGGCCGACGATCTTGCCCATGCGGCGCATGCTGCGCGAGGTGGGTGGCAGCAGTCGCGTCAAGTCGCGGGTGCGGTAGCGGATGACGGGCATCGCTTCCTTGGACAGCGACGTGAACACAAGTTCGCCTTCGGACCCATCGGGCAGCACCTCGCCGGTCTCGGGGTCGATGATCTCGGGATAGAAATGGTCCTCCCAGATGACCGGGCCGTCCTTGCTCTCGATGCACTCGCTGGCCACGCCCGGGCCCATCACTTCGGACAGGCCGTAGATGTCCACCGCGTCGATGCCCGCGCTGGCCTCGATGTCGCGGCGCATCGCCTCGGTCCAGGGCTCGGCGCCGAAGATGCCGACCTTCAGCGACGACTCCCGCGCGTCCAGGCCCTGGCGGGTGAACTCCTCCACCAGCACCTGCATGTAGCTGGGCGTCACCATGATGATGTCGGGCTTGAAGTCGGTGATCAGCTGCACCTGCTTCTCGGTCTGGCCGCCGCTCATCGGGATGACCGTGCAGCCCAGCCGCTCGGCGCCGTAGTGCGCGCCCAGGCCGCCGGTGAACAGGCCGTAGCCATAGGCCACGTGCACCAGGTCACCCGCACGGCCGCCCGCGGCGCGGATGGAGCGCGCGACCAGGTTGGCCCAGTGGTCGATGTCCTTCAGCGTGTAGCCGACGACCGTGGGCTTGCCCGTTGTGCCGGACGATGCATGGATGCGGGCGAGCTGCTGGCGCGGCATCGCGAACATGCCGAACGGGTAGTTCGCGCGCAGGTCGTGCTTGGTCGTGAACGGGAACTTGCCGAGGTCGCTGAGCTGCTTCAGATCGGACGGCTGCACGTCGGCCGCGTCAAAGCTGGCCTTGTAGTGCGGCACGTTGTCGTAGGCATGCTGCAGGCTCCAGCGCAGGCGCTCGAGCTGCAGCGCCTGCAGCTCGTCGCGGCTGGCGGTCTCGATGGCTTCGAGGTCGCCGGGAGCGGGCGTCTTGACGGTCATGCTTCGAACACCTTTCGTTCGCCCAAGCGGTAGGAGCGACCGCGGAACATCGCGATCAGGTCGCCGTTCTGGTTCTTCACCGTGATGTCGTAGAGACCCGTGCGCCCGGCCAGCGATGTCTCCTCCGCCGTCGCCGTCAACACATCATTCAGTTTGGCGCTTTTCAAGATGTCGATGCCGAAGCCCGACGCCACCGTCAGCGCGTTGCGGGCATTGCAGGCGAATGCGAAGGCCGAGTCGGCCAGCGTCGCGATCAGGCCGCCATGGCAGATGGCAAAGCCGTTCAGCATGTCTACCCGCACCGTCATCGTGACGACAGCCCGGCCCGGCGCAACCTCGGCGATCTGCATGCCCAGCATCTTGGTCGCGGCGTCGTCCGCGAGCATCACGTCGCGGACCCTTTCGGCAACAGCTTGCGCGTCCATCAGCGGTCCTTGAACTCGGGCTTGCGCTTGTCCAGGAAGGCCGCAGCGCCTTCCTGGTAGTCGTAGGCAAAGCCGAGCTGGCTCTGCAGCGCGGCCTCGAGCTTGAGCGCCGACTCGAAGTCCAGCTTCAGCGCCTCGTCCATCGCGCGTCGCGTCTCGGCCAGCGCGCGCGTCGGCATGCCGGCCAGCTTCTGTGCCAGCGCCATCGCGGCGTCCTGCAGTTCGGCATCGGGCAGCACGCGGGCGATCAGGCTCAGGCGTTCGGCATCCACGGCCTTGAGCTTGTCGCCCAGCAGCGCCATTTCCAGCGCCTTGGCGCGGCCCACCAGCCGCGGCAGCAGCCAGGTGCCGCCGCAGTCGGGGATCAGGCCGATCCGGGAGAAGGCCTGGATGAAGCTGGCGCTCTCGGCGGCCAGCACGAGGTCGCAGCCCAGCGCCACGCTCGCACCTGCGCCAGCCGCCACGCCGTTGACGGCGGCGACGACCGGGATGGGCATGCTGCGCAGTCGCAGCGCCAGGGGGATGTAGTAGTGCTCCAGCAGCTGGCCGATGTCCTTGGGCGCCGCGCCGGGTTCGCGGCCGGGCGCCACATGCGGATCGGCCAGATCCTGCCCGGCGCTGAAGGCGCGGCCGGCCCCGGTGATCAGCACGCAACGGGTCGCGCCGTCCTCGGCGGCGGCCTCGAGCGCCTGGCGCAGCTGACCCAGCATGCCCGTCGTGAAGGCGTTCAGCGCCTCGGGGCGGTTCAGGCGCAGCAGGCGCACCGCGCCATGCTGTTCGATCTGGATGGTGTGTTCGGACATGGGATTTCTCTACCGACCGGTCGGTTAATCGTAGAAGGCCGCCTCCTTGTGATCAAGTGCAGCGCGGGAAAACCCTAGTCTTTGATGATTTCGACGGCATCGGCCAGCGCCGTGACCAGGCCTGGCCGCGGCGGCGCAAAGCCGGGTGCCGTGCAGGCTGCAGCGCCCGCGGCCAGGGCCCGGCGCAGGTGCTGCTCGGCTGGCGCGCCGGCATTGCGCATCAGGCTGTCCAGCAGGCCGGCCATCGCCGAATCGCCGGCACCCACCGTGTCGACAACGTCGACGCGCGGCGGCCGGCCGCTGCATTCCTCCACGCCGTGGTACAGCGTCGCGCCGGCCTCGCCGCGCGTCAGCAGCAGCCAGGCGCCCGGGTTCCAGGCAGCGATCTGGGCCAGGCCCGAACGGTGGTCGGGCAGGCGGAACAGGCCGCGTAAATCCTCGTCGGACACCTTGATGACATCGGCCAGCCGGCACATCTGCTCCAGCGTGTCGTCGTAACGCGAGTCCATCGGCGGCGCGCGGAAATTGGGGTCGTAGCTGATCAGCCGGCCCTCGCTCTTCAAGGCCTCGGCCAGCGCCAGCAGCCGCGAAGCCAAGGGCTCACGCACCAGGCCCAGGCTGCCGAAATGGGCCCAGCGCAGCGCGCGCGTCCAGCCCATCGGCAGGCCCTCGGGGCGGAAATGCAGGTCGGCGCTGTCCTGGCCGATGAAGAAATAACGCGGCGGGTCGACCTCGTGCACCACGGCCAGCAGCGGCGGCCGCGGCAGTTGCTGGATGAAGCGCATGTCCAGGTGAGCCTCCTGGCTGCATTGCCAGATCTCGGCGCCGAAGGGGTCCTGGCTGATCGCGCCGGCGAAGGCGCTCAGCTGCCCCAGCGCCGACATCGCTACGGCCACATTCCACGGCGAGCCCCCGCAGGCGCTGCGCCAGCGGTCAGGCCCGATGCGGATCAGATCCGTCAGCGCCTCGCCGAAGGCAACGAATTGGGGCAGGTCGGGGTGGAGGATCTGGGCCATTCCTGCCGATTCAAGCGCGACCGCACATCCATCGCAAGCCCCTGGCCTTTCCGTGGCTGACACAATTGCCGCCATGTCCGCCCGTGTGATCCCCCTGCACGACACCCGCCCGGTGCGCGCCGCGCCGCCGTCTGCCACGGCGCCGCCCGCGCTGCCGCTGGCCGACGCCCTGGGCCGGCCGCTGCACGACCTGCGCATCTCGGTGACCGACCGCTGCAATTTCCGCTGCAGCTACTGCATGCCCAAGCAGGTCTTCGACAAGCACCACGAATTCCTGCCCCACGCCGACCTCCTCAGTTTTGAGGAGATCACGCGGCTGGCACGCACTTTCGTCGGCCTGGGCGTCGAGAAATTGCGCGTCACCGGCGGCGAGCCGCTGCTGCGCCGCCACCTCGAAACGCTGATCGAAATGCTCGCCGCGCTGCGCACGCCCGACGGTCGCGAGCTCGACCTGACGCTGACGACCAACGGCTCGCTGCTGACCAAGAAGGCCGCCGCGCTGAAAGCCGCCGGCCTGAAGCGCCTGACGGTCAGCCTGGACGGGCTGGACGACGCCGTCTTCCAGCGCATGAACGACGTCGGCTTCCCGGTGGCCGACGTGCTGGACGGCATCCGCGCCGCTCAGGCCGTCGGCCTGGGGCCGATCAAGGTCAACATGGTCGTGCAGCGCGGCGTCAACGACGACCAGATCCTGCCGATGGCGCGTCACTTCAGGGGCACGGGCATCGTGCTGCGCTTCATCGAATACATGGACGTCGGCGCCACCAACGGCTGGCGCATGGACCAGGTGCTGCCGAGCGCCGAGGTGCAGCGCCGCATCGCTGCCGAGTTCGCCATCACGGCGCTGTCGCACAGCGCGCCGGGCGAGACGGCCGAGCGCTGGGCCTATGCCGACGGCGCCGGCGAGATCGGCTTCATCTCCAGCGTGACGCAGGCTTTCTGCGGCGACTGCAACCGCGCACGGCTGTCGACCGAAGGCCGGCTCTACACCTGCCTGTTCGCCACCCGCGGCCACGACCTGCGCGGGCTGCTGCGCGGTGTCGAGCCCGTCGATGACGGGCAACTGGCGATCGCCATCGCCGGCGTCTGGAGCGGCCGCACAGACCGCTACTCGCAACTGCGCGGCAGCGGTCAGGCGACACCGGCCGACGAGCGCCGCGTCGAGATGCATTACATCGGTGGATGAGCTTCACGCCCTGATCCTGGCCGGCGGCCGCGGCTCGCGCATGGGCGGCGTGGACAAGGGCTTGCAATTGCTGGCCGGCCGCCCGCTCGTCAGCCACGTCATCGACCGCCTGGCGCCGCAGGCCGGCCGCGTGTGGATCAGCGCGAACCGCAATCTCGCCGCCTATGCCGCCCTCGGCCATGAGGTGCTGCCCGACCCGGCCGGCCTCGGATTCGCCGGACCGCTTGCCGGCATGCTGGCCGGACTGAATGCTTTGCCCGACGACGCCTGGCTGCTGACGGCGCCTTGCGACTGCCCTCACCTGCCGCCGGACCTCGCCCAGCGCCTGTTTGCCGCCGCTCAGCCCCACGGCCTCGCCTTTGCCCAGGCTGCGCGCGAACACCCTACCCACGCGCTGCTGCACGCCCGCCTGCGCGCACCGCTGGCCGCCCACCTGCAAGGCGGCGGCCGCGCGGTGCTGGGCTGGATGCACTCGCAGCCGCACGGCGTCGCGCGCTTCGGCGACGAGGCCGCCTTCGCCAACCTGAACACGCTCGCCGAGCTGGAGTCGCCGCGTGATTGACGCCCTCTATATCCGCCCCATGCTCGAGCCCGACCTGCTCGGCTACAAGGCGCTGCGCGACGCGGTGCTGGCGACCTACCCCGAGGCCTTCACGTCCGACGCCGAGACCGAGTCCGCCCGCGACATCGCCAGCTATCGCAGCCGGCTGACCGGCGGCTCGGCCGGCGGCACGCTGTTCACGCTGCTGGCACTGGACGGCCATCGCATCGCCGGCGCGTTGACCTGCGAGCGCGAGGCGCGCCGCAAGGTGCAGCACCTTGCCCACCTCGTCGGCATGATGGTGGCGGACACCCACCGTGGCCGCGGCATCGGCCGCGCGCTGCTGGACGCCGCCATCACCCGCCTGCAGGCCACACCCGGCCTGGCCCAGGTCACACTCAGCGTGACGGCCAGCAACCGCGCCGCGGTGGGCCTCTACGAGAGCCGCGGCTTCGAGCGCTACGGCCGCCTGACGGACGCGATACGCCTGCCCGATGGCCGCAGCCTGGACAAGGATCTGATGCGCCGCCGCCTTTAAACGCCTCTAGCCGCCTCTAAGGTTGCGTCAGCTCGAACTGCACGATCAGCGCATCCTGCACCGCCAGCAGCCCGCCGAGCACCGCGAAGGGTGCGATACCGAAGTCGCTCTGCCGCACCACCACCTGGCCCCGCGCATGCCGACCGTCCACGTCGACGGCGAACCACTGCCGGCGCGTGACGCCATGCAGCGTGATCTCGGCCTCCACCGCGCGCTGGCCGCCCTCGCCCAGCTGCTGCAGTGTGCGCACGATGACTTCGGGGTGGGCCATGGCGTCCAGTGCTTTCAGCAGGTTGGCGCGCGTGCCGGCGCGGGCTTCGTCGTCGACGGCGCTGGCGAAGGCCGGTCCGAGGCGCTGGCGCAGCGCCGGCGGGTCGATGGCCAGCGCGTCCAGCCGGAAGCTCAGCACCGGCCCGGCCGCCGGCCAGTCCACGTGCAGGCCGGTCGCGCGCAGCACGTGGTTGTGGCCCAGCCGTGCCGCCGTGCCACCGCGCAAGACCAGCACGCGCAGCTCGTTGCCGCCCTCGCCCGACACGGCCGCCGGCGCGCTCGGCGGCGGCGCACTGGCGCAGGCGGCCAGCGCGGCCAGGCCCAGCAGCAGCAGTCGGCGGGTTGTGGTTTGCAAGCTCAAGTGGGGATTCCGTGGGGGTTTTGTCAGCCGGCGCACAACGCGCCCGCGCCGGGCTGGACTAGCATAGCCACCATCCTCCTCAACGGAGCCCCACCATGGCCAGCCTGTTCCGCCCCGCTCTTGACCTGATGGCGCAATACGCCGCCTACCACCGCGACCGCCGCAACATCGCGACCCATTTCATCGGCATCCCGCTGATCGTCTTCGCGGTCAGCACCTTGCTCGCGCGCGCCGAGTTCTCCGTCGGCGACACGCCGATGAACGCAGCCATCGTCGCCTGGGCCTTGTCGGCCCTCTGGTATCTGACACGCGGCAACCTCGCACTCGGCGTGGCCACCACCCTCGTCAACGGCGTGCTGACCGCACTGGCGATGACGGCCGCCCAGGGCTCCATGACGAGCTGGCTGGTCATCGGCGTCGGCAGCTTCGTCGTCGGCTGGGTGTTCCAGTTCATCGGCCACTACTACGAGGGCAGGAAGCCGGCCTTCGTCGACGACCTCGTCGGCCTGCTCGTCGGCCCGATGTTCGTCGTCGGCGAGGCCATGTTCATGCTCGGCTGGGGCACCAAGCTGCTTGCCGAGATCGAACGCCGCGTCGGCCCGACCCATCTGCGCGATCTCGCGCACCCTGTCTGAAGCGCTGACCCCGTGACCGGCGTTCTCGTCATGGGCGCCGGCTCCGTCGGCTGCTTTGTCGGCGGCCTGACCCAGCTTGCCGGCGTGCCCGTGCACTTCGTCGGTCGTCCGCGCGTGCTGACCGGCCTGCGCAAGAACGGCCTGCGCCTGACCGACCAGGACGGCCTGGATCGCCGCATCCCGGCCCTAGAGCTGCGCCTGCACGAGCAGCCACCCGCCGGTCTCAAGCCTGACCTCGTGCTGCTGTGCGTGAAGTCCGGCGCCACCGCCGAGGCCGCAACCGCCCTGGGCCTGACGCTGCCGGTCGGCACGCCCGTCGTCAGCCTGCAGAACGGCCTGGGCAACGCGGCCCTGGCCCGCGCCACCGTGCAGCAGCTGCACTGGCACGCGGGCATGGTGCCCTACAACGTCGCCGAACTCGCACCCGGCCACTATCACCGCGGCACCGGTGGCGCGCTGGCGGCCGAAGGCTCCGCCGAGGACACCGCGCTGGCCGCCTGGCAGACCGCGCTGGCTCGCGTCGGCATGACGCTGCAGCTGCATGCCAACCTCGCACCGGTGCAATGGGGCAAGCTGCTGCTGAACCTGAACAACCCGGTCAACGCGCTGTCCGGCCGGCCGCTGCGCGACGAGCTGCTGCAACGCGGCTACCGGCGCGTGCTGGCCGCGCTGCAGGAAGAGGCCCTGAACCTGCTGGATGCCGCCCAGCGCCCGGTCGCCCAGCTCACCCCGCTGCCGCCGCGCCGCCTGCTGACGCTGCTGCGCCTGCCCACGCCGCTGTTCCGCCTGGCCGCCGCGCGCATGCTGCGCATCGACGCCAAGGCCCGGTCGAGCATGGCCGACGACCTCGCCGCCGGCCGCACGACCGAGATCGATGCGCTGTGTGGCGAGGTCGTGCGACTGGCCAAGGAACTGCATCGCACGGCGCCGCTCAGCACGCGCATGCAGAGCCTGGTGGAAGCCTGGCCCAAGCGCCGCCGGCCCTATTCGCCGGCCGAGCTGCTGCAGGCGCTGGGCTTGTCCTGAACTGATCGATCTCCGTCCGGTGCCGCGTGGCGCCAAGTGCATGGTTGCGGAACACTGAAGGCCTTCACCCACCGCACGAGGCCACCATGACCACTGCCCTCATCGTCATCGACGTCCAGCAATCCTTCGCCCAGCGCCCCTACTTCGAGACCGAGGGCCTGCCCGCCTATCTCGCGGCGCAGAACCGCCTCATCGAAGGCTTCGAGGCCGCCGGCCTGCCGATCGTGCGCGTGTTCCACGTGCAGCCCGATACGACCGGCGCCGACGTCTTCAGCCTGGAGAGCGGCCAAGTGCGCCCGCTGGACGGCCTGCGCGACTTCAAGGCCGATCTCACCGTGCACAAGACCCGCCACAGCGCGCTGGTCGGCAGCGGCCTGGACGTCTGGCTGACGCAGCAGGGCATCGGCCAGCTCGTCATCAGCGGCATCCGCACCGAACAGTGCTGCGAGACGACGACGCGCCACGCATCGGACCTGGGCTGGGAGGTCATCTACGTGCCGGAGGCGACACTCACGTTCACGATGCAGCACCCCGACGGCAGCCCTCTCACCCCCGCCCAGCTCCGCGCCCGCACGGCCGCCGTGCTGGACGGCCGCTTTGCGCGCGTGATGGATGCCAAGGCGGCGCTCGAGGCCGTCACCGCCAAGGACGCCGCCCTTGCCTGAAGCCAAGCAGGTCGTCTTCGTCCTGCAGGACGACAGCCTGGTGCTCGACTGGGCCGGGCCGGCCGAGGCCCTGCGCTTGGCCAGCCTGGAAATCGCCGCGCTGCGGCTGGCCGTCGCGCCCTTCGCGCTGCGCTTCGTCAGCGCGCAGCCCGAGTCCACCGGCTCGGTCGGCGTGCGGCTGCAGGCGCTGGAGCCGCTGCCGGCGGCCCTGGCCGACGGCAGCTGGGTCGTCCTCGTTGGCCGCACCTCGGCGGCCGAGGCCAGGCCGCAGACGGCCCAGCGCGAACTCGTCGCCTGGCTGTCGCGCCTGGCACCGGGCCGGGCCGGGCTGCGTCTGGTCACCGTCTGCTCCGGCGCGCTGCTGGCGGCCCGCGCCGGCCTGCTCGACGGCCGCCGCGCGACCACTCACCACCAGCACCTGGACGATCTCGCCCGCCTGGCGCCGCGCTGCACCGTGATGCAGGACCGCGTCTTCGTGCAGGACGGCGAGGTGTTCACGAGCGCGGGCGTGACGGCCGGCATCGACCTGGCCCTGCACCTGATCGCCGCGCATGCCGGCGAGCTGGTCGCGGCCCGCGTGGCCGAGCAGATGGCCGTGGCCCTGCGCCGCGGCCCGGGCGACCCCGAACTGTCGCCGCTGCTGGCCCACCGCCAGCACCTGAACGCGCGCCTGCACCGCCTGCAGGACGCCCTCAGCCTCGCGCCGCAGGAAGACTGGCCGCTGGAGCGCATGGCCGACCTCGCGGCGACGACGCCGCGCACGCTGAGCCGCCTGTTCGCCCAGCACGCCGGCACCAGCCCGCAAGCCTATCTGCGCGGCGTGCGCCTTGCGGTGGCCAAGCGTTCCCTGGAAGCCGGCGCCAGCGTCGCCGCGGCCAGCGAGGCAGGCGGCTTCAGCTCGGAACTGCAGCTGCGCCGCGCCTGGGCGGCGGTGGGCTGGCCGGGCTCACCGTCGAGCGCGCGCCGTCAGTCGCAGCAGGCGTAAAGCGCCTGCACCAGCACCGCCGCGTTGGGCCCGCCGACGACGCCGGGCGCCATGCGATTCATCATGTAGGCCAGGCAGATGCGCCGCGGCACGTCGACCAGCACCAGCGAGCCGCCCCAGCCGCCCCAGAAACAGATGCGCTGCTCGGGGATGAAGGGCAGCGTGGCCGGCTCCGGCAGGCCGTAGCCCAGGCCCATGCACAGCGGCACGCCCAGCACGAGGTCGATGCCGCGGGCCTGCACGTCGAAGATGCGCGCGACGGTCTCGGGCTTGAGCCATTGCCGGCCGGCGAGCCGGCCCTCGCAGGCGACGATGGACTGCAACCGCGCCACCGAGCGCGCATTGCCGTGGCCGTTGGCGGCACCGATGTCGGCCCGGCACCAATCCTCGCGATGGCTGTAGGCCGCGTCGGGCGCGGGGTTGCCGAGCGTCTTCAGCGTCGGGCTGTCGGGCGGGATGGCCGAGAAGTCAACCGGCGTGGGCGGCGGCGGCACGACGCGGGCGACGCGCGCATCCAACTCGGGCGGCAGGCCGATGTGGAAGTCCGCGCCGAGAGGCCCAGCCAGTTCGCGAGCCAGGAAGGCGCCGGTCTTCAGGCCGGTGATGCGGCGGATCAACTCGCCGACGAGGTGGCCATAGTTCAGCGCGTGGTAGCCCGAGGCACTGCCCGGCGCCCACCAGGGCGGCTGCGCGGCCAGCAGCGCCGTGCTGCGCTCCCAGTCGCACAGGTCGCCCATCGTCATCGGCGCGGCCCAGCCGCTGACGCCCGAGGTGTGGCCCAGCACATGGCGCACGAGGATCTCGCCCTTGCCCTGGGCCGCGAACTCGGGCCAGTAGCGCGCGACGGGCGCATCCGGGTCCAGCTCGCCGCGGTCGATCAGCAGCAGCGCGCACAGCGAGGTCATGGTCTTGGTCGTGGACCAGACATGGGTCAGCGTGTCGCGCTCCCAGGGCTGGGTGCGCGCCTCGTCGCGGTGGCCGCCCCAGAGGTCCGCGACGAACTCGCCGTCCACGGTCAGCGCCAATGACGCGCCCAGGTCGTCGCCGCGTTCGAACAACGCGTCGAAGGCGCGCGCGAGCGGCTCCCATTGGGGCTGGCAGGTGCCTTGCAGATGCTTCATGGTGTGGGCCTCCGGCGGTTCAGAAGTCGTAGCTCGCGCCGATGGCGAACTGCCGCGGCGCCGTGTAGGTGACTTGGCGGGCCGCGCCCAGCACGGGCGAGGCGATGCTCATGCTGGTGAAGGCGGTCGTGTTGCCAGCGTTGCGCACGTGAGCCCACAGCTTCCAGTGGCCCTCGGCGGGGCGCAGCGTCGCGCTCAGGTTCAAGAGGCCGTAGGCGCCCTGCTCGGCATCGGCCGTGTTGAACTCGGTGAAGAAGTAGCGGCCGCGCCAGCTGTAGTCGGCGCGCAGCGTGGCGCGCAGGCTGTCGAAGCGGCCGGCCCATTCGGCGCCGACGGTGACTTGCTGTTTGGACGCCTGCGCCAGTTGGCGGCCACGCACATCGACGGGCGTCGCCGGCGCATTGCGCAGGTCGACGTTGGTGAAGGCTGTGTACTTGGGGTCCATCAGGCCCAGGCCCGCGGACAGCGTCAGCGACTGCAGCGGGCGCAGCGCCGCTTCCAGCTCCAGGCCATCGATGCGCGCGGCCGAGGCGTTGGCGAGGATGGTCGTCGCCTGGCCGACCTGCGAGACCTGCATGTCCGTGTAGCGGCTGCTGAAGACGGCGGCGCTGAGCACGCCGCGGCGCTCCAGGAACTCGGTCTTGAAACCCAGCTCGATGCTGCTGACCTTCTCCGGCTTGACGAGCTCGGGCTGCAGCGCGCCGAGGTTGACGGCGCCGGACTTGAAGCCATGCGCGAGCCGCGCATAGGCCAGCATGCCGGCGGCGGGCTTGTACTCCACGCCAACGCTGCCCGGCGTGCTGGTCCAGCCGTCGCTCGGGTGGCCCGTGCCGGCCAGACCGAAGGCCGCGATGTTCTGGTACTCGTCGGCGCGCTTGCTGTCGTGGTTGACGCGCAGGCCGGCCAGCAGCGACCACTGCGGGTTCAGCGCGTAGCGCAGGTCGACGTAGGCCGCGCTGGAACATGCGTGCACGACGCCGCCGAGCAGAAAGCCGACGCCGCCCGGGAAGGGCACGGTCAGCGGCTGGCCCGGCACGACGAAGCCCAGCGGCACCTGGGTGCTGATGGTGATGTCCTGGCGCTGGTCGAACTGCAGCGCGGTGACGCCCAGCAGCCATTGCAACGCGCTGCTCTCGTCGGAGGCGAGGTGCACGTCCAGGCTCTTGTCGGTGCTGCCGGTCGAGAAGCCCGAGGACGTGACCAGGGCCTCGGTGCCGTCGCTGTCCCAGACCCGGTCGGCCTTGCTGCGCCGCCAGCTGAGTGACGCGCTCAGCGTGTTGCTGCCCACGGGCAACTCCAGCAACGCCAGCGCCGTGTTGACCTCGACGCGGTTGCTCGAACCCTGGCTCTTGACGACGCGGGGGTCGCTGCTCTGCGTGACACCGAACAGCAGCACCGGGATGGAGACCGGGTCGGCCAGCACCGGCACACTCATGCCGGCATCGCTCTCGCGGTAGTGGCCGGCCACGAAGCGCAGCGTGCCGTTGCCGCCCAAGCTCGTCTGCAGTTGGGCACGCAGCGCGCGGCTGGACTGGTCGTCCAGGCGCTTAGGCGCAACCGTGCTCGGGCCGCCGGCCATCACCGGCCCGGCACTCTGGCCGGCCAGCGGGTTGCGCGTGGTGCCGTCGGCTTCCTTGAACTGATACGAGAAACGTCCTTGCAGGCCGCCGTCGGCGCCCAGTGGCCCGGAGACGAAGCCCTCGCTCTCGCGCCGCTTGTCGCTGCCCAGCAGCAGGCCGGCACGCGCCTGGAAGGTCGACGTCGGCAGCGCCGAGATGATGTTGACCGCACCACCGGTCGCGTTGCGGCCGTAGAGCGCGCCCTGCGGCCCACGCAGGATCTCGACGCGCTGCGTGTCAAAGAGGGCCGTGTTGGAGCTGGTCTGGTCGGAGACGTAGGCGCCGTCGGCGTACAGCGCCACGCCGGGGTCGCCACCGGCCAGGATGAAGACATTGCCGATGCCGCGCACGAAGAGTTGCGTGGCGCCCTGCCCGTTCGTGAAGCTGGTGTTGGGGCTGAGCATGACGAGATCGGCCAGGCCCGTGTCACCGCGCTCGGCCAGGCGCGAGCCGCTCAGCGCGGTGATGGCAGCGGGCGTCGTGTCCAGCACGGTGACGCGGCGCTCGGCGGTGATGACGACGCGCTCGATCTGCACGTTCTCCGAGGCGGCCTGGGCCTGGGCCAGCGCCGGTGCGAGCGCAAGCGCGGCGGCCAGCGCGATGGGCTTGAGTTTCATGGGCTGTCTCCGGGTCGCCGCGTCTGGGTGGCGGCGTGGGGACATGGTCGCGAGCCTCTTGTGCGTGGGCTATGGCGGATCGGCAGCGCGACGTGCCGAGTCGGAACTTCGGCGTCCGATCAGCGTCTGATCAAGGTCTGGCTGGGCGACTCGCCGAAGCGCTCGCGATAGCGCGCCGCGAAGCTGCCGAGCTGCCAGAAGCCCCATTGCGCGGCCACGGCTGTCACGGTGACGCCGGGCGCCGCGTTGCGCAGCTCCTCGCGGACGCGGTCCAGCCGGTACTGCTGCAGGTAGCGCTGCGGCGACAGGCCGAAGTGGCGCTCGAAGCCGCGCGCCAGCGCGCGCACGCCGACGCCGGCCGCGCGGGCGATGTCGGCCACCGAGGGCACGTCGGCCGCGTGGCTGTGGATGTAGTCGCGCGCCCGCCGCGTGGACAGCGGCAGGGCGGCCGGCGTGTCCAGCCCGCGCGTGTAGTTGTTGGGCCAGGCCAGCAGCAGCTCGAACAGCGCCGCGTCGCGCAGGCTGGCCTCCATGCGCCGCGCCGCCGCGTGCGGATAGGCCGGCGTGGCGGCCAGGTGGCCGAGCACGCGCAGCAGCGCCGCCACGGGTGCGCCGCCGGCCTGGGCATGATCCTCGAAACGCAGCGTGTGGGCCATGTCGGAGCCCAGCAGCGCGCGGCAGGCGCTGCCCATGTCGGCATCGGCCACGCGCAGGTTCAGCAGCTGCATGTCGCCCGACATCTCCAGGCCTTGCACCTCGTCCGGCGCGATGACGCCGGCATCGCCCGCGCCGTAACGCTCCTGGTCGCCGCTGCGCCAGACCTCGCCCTGGCGCAGGTACGAGAACACCCAGTGTCCGTGGGCGCGCGGCATGGCCATGCGCGAGGGCGTGCCGTAGCGCAGCTCGCCGAGGTGCAGGTTGGCGAACTCGGCGCCGCGCAGCTTCAAGGCCAGGCTGCGCTCGTTCGTCAGGCGCAGTGCGTGTGGGCCGTAGACGCCGCTGAGCACCGCCTCGGCCTCGTTGGGGTTGGTCGTCTCGCACAGGTCGACGAAGCGGCACTGCCCCAGCGCGGCGTCCACCTCGGCGCCCTGCAAGGGGTGTTCGGCGCTGATGACGGCGGTGGCGGGCGGCATGGCCCGGTTGTAGGCCAATTCGCGGCCGCAGGCCATCGGTGGGCGTGCGGGGACGCGACAGTCCCCCCCGAGACAGGGGCGCGGCGGGCTCTCCCCTAGTTCGTGAGCCCTTTTCGGCACTTGGTCAATCTCGTCGCGGCACGGCCGAACTCGATGCCCGCTTTGCCGCGTCGGTCACAAGCCCGTCGCGGCCGCGAAGCCGGCTCCAGACACTGCGCGCAGTCCTCGGCCCCACGCCGCTGGGCACCAACCTCAGGAGCCATCGAATGAATCTGAAAGCAAGCCTGTGCGCAGCCGCTGCGGCGCTGACCCTGTCCTTCCCCGCGCTGGCGCAGGAGTCCAGCTACACCCAGGGCTCGGTCTGGTTCTTTTCCAACATCCAGATCGAACCGGGGCAGTTCGAGAACTACATGGACTTCCTCGGCGCCAACTGGAAGAAGGTGCAGGAGCTGGGCAAGAAGGAGGGGATCATCCTGTCGTATCACGTGCTTTCGGTGAACGCACAGCGCAACGGCGAGCCCGACCTCATCCTGGCCGTCGAGTTCAAGGACTACCGCACCAAGGCCCAGAGCGAGGCCTTCCAGAAGAAGGTCGAGGCGCTGCTGGCGGCCGATGCCCGCAAACAGACCACCGACTCCGGCCAGCGCGGCACGATGCGCAAGCTGACTGGCAACCTGGAGCTGCAGGAGCTGGTGCTGAAGTGAGCCGCCGGCTCCGCGCCGATACCCACAGGAAAACCGAAGCGACGTTCAGCCTGGGGCTGTCCGTCGTGAGACAGGGGTTCGCGACAATCCCTGGCTCACCACGGACGCCGCCGCCATGCTCGAACTGCTGACCAACCCGCAGACCTGGATTGCCCTCGCCACGCTGACCGCGCTTGAGCTGGTGCTGGGCATCGACAACATCATCTTCATCAGCATCCTGGTCGACAAGCTGCCCAAGGCCAAGCAGGAGCTGGCGCGCCGCACGGGCCTGTTCGCCGCGATGTTCATGCGCATCGGCCTGCTGATGGTGCTGGCCTGGATCGTCGGCATGGTGGAGCCGCTGTTCACGCTGCCGGTGCTGGACAAGGGCATCTCGGGCCGCGACCTCATCCTCATCGGCGGCGGCCTGTTCCTGATCTGGAAGAGCACTGGCGAGATCCACGGCTCGCTCGAAGGCGAAGAAGAAGGCTATGGCGGCGGCAAGGCGGCGGCCGCGTTCGGCGCCGTCATCCTGCAGATCATGGTCATCGACCTGGTGTTCTCGCTGGACTCCATCATCACCGCCGTCGGCATGGTGGACGACGTGCGCGTGATGATCGGCGCCGTGGTCTGCTCGGTCGGGCTGATGATGCTGTTCGCCGGCCCCATCGGCCGCTTCGTGTCCAACCACCCGACGATCAAGATGCTGGCGCTGAGCTTCCTCGTCGTCGTCGGCGTCGTGCTGGTCGCCGAGGGCTTTGGCCACCACGTGCCCAAGGGCTACATCTACTTCGCGATGGCTTTCTCGCTGGTCGTCGAGATGATGAACATCAAGATGCGCAAGAAGTCCGCCAGCAAGGTCAAGCTGCGCCAGCAGATCCCCGGCGAGCCGTGAGGCGTCAGCGCGCCATCCAGAAAAACACGGCCGTCATGCGGCGCTCGTTCACCACCTCGCCGAGGCCCGCCGCGGCGACACAATCGACGGCCATGGACAGGCTCTTCCACTTCCCCGGCGCGGTCCGGCACGATGCGTGAACTGGCGGGCCTTGTAGCCGTCGTCATGGGCCGCCATTGCAAGGCCATATTCACGCCCAGGACCTGGGGACAAACCTGAGTCCCGGGCACCGCACCCTCCAGACAATCGATCGCGGTCCCGATCGCATCACTGGGAGGTAAACGGCATGGCTGGTACGGTATCGCCCGGCGAACGGGCGCTCAACAAGCTGCTGCTGGGTGGCGGCATCACCATCGCTGCGTTGCTCGTCGTGCCGGGCATCCTCGCGCTGGCCGGAGTGCCCGGCGCACCGTCGTCCAACGGCTGGTGGATCCTGGTCGCGGCCTGCGTGGCGATGTTGCTCAAGTTGGTCGCCAGCGAAACCGCCACCGGCGAAATCGAGTTCTACAAATTCGGCTACGACAGCTGCATCACGACGCTGGGCGCCACGATCTCGGCCGGCGCCATCCAGCTGTACTCGGACGTCGATGTCTATCCGGGCATGGCGAAGATCGGTTACCTGCCCACCTTCGGGCTCCAGGGCGACGCGAAGATCAGGACCGCCCAGCTGATCGGCTTCTTCGTGCTCACCTGGCTCGTCGCCTGGGTGACTGCCCGGATCTGCGGCGGCATCAAGCGGCAGGAAATCGACAGCCGCGGCGGCAAGGCCATGTTTTGCGCTTTTGTCGGGCCGTTCTTCCTGTTCGCCTACGCGCTCATCCTCGCGTCCAAGAAGGGCTAGCCCATGGAGATCCTCATTGCCCTGCTGATGGCACTCGTAGCCGTCGCCTATCCCGTCTATGTGGACATCCGCCACCACGGCAGAGACAACATCCTGCGGCGCAGCGCGCAGGATGTGCTCGACTGGCAGCCCCTGGCCTCAGCGCGTGAGGCGGTCGACAGGCAGTACCGCTTGATTGCACGGATGCTGAATCGCGCGCTGCGGCGGTTCATCGACGCCACCGTCAAGATCCTCATCGCCCTTGTCGTGCTGTCGCTGATTGTCTGGCTGGTCCGGCACTTCCTCTGACCAGGCGGCCGTTCAGGTCGCCCAGATCCGCGGGTCGCTGCCGGGCAAGGCCCACAGCCGCTCCCGCCACAACGCCCTCACCCGCCGCAGCGCCAGCGTGACGGCCTCGACCTCGTCGCCGATGACACGGGCCAGCAGCACCGCGCTGCGCGGGCCAGCCAGATGCGTGACGCCACTGCGCGGCACGTCGTTCAGCAGGGCCCGGCTGTCGGTCAGCAGCGCCTCGGCCTCGGCCAGTGCGTCGGTCTGCGCATAGACCAGCGTGCCGAGCACGCGATGGCCCGCCAGGCCGCAGGGGCCGTCCAGCAGCGCCTTGTCAGTGGCATCCAGCCAGCCGCGGTCCAGCCACTGGCCGGCGATCTCCAGGTGCTGCAGCAGCCGACCGGTCTCGAAAGGCTGGCCCGCAGCGGGCAGACCCAGGCCCAGCACCTCAGTTGCGAACAGGCTGGCGCCGGGTGCCAGCGTCAGCTTCACTTCGTTGCGGGCGATGCAGCCCGGATAGGCCAGCGTCTCCTGCGGCAGCCACTCCAGCCGCGCGCCCTGCGCCACGGCGGCATGCACGACCTGCGCGGCCTCGCCGGCGTTCGAGCGATAGAAGCGCGTCGCGGCCGGCGTCGTCACGAGCAGGTGGGCACCGGCCTGCACGTCCAGCGTGATGTCGAGACGGTCACCGCCGACCAGGCCCCCGGGCGGATGCACGAGCACCGCGTGGGCGATGCCGGTGCCTTCCGGATAGAGCGTCTTCAGCAGCCGCAGCGGGCCGTCGTGGCGCGCGTGGATACGTGTTGCCGCCGCACCGTCACGCGCCGCATTCAGCACGAGCCGCGCGGGCCAGCGGATGGCATCAGCCAACAAGCAAGCCCTTCTTCTCGATGAAGGCGACGACCTCGGCCAGGCCCTCGCGGGTCTTGAGATTGGTCATCACCCAGGGCTTCACGGGCCGCATGCGCGCGGTGTCGCTGCGCATCACGTCCAGGTCGGCGCCCACGTGCGGCGCGAGATCGATCTTGTTGATGACGAAGAGGTCGCTCTTCGTGATGCCGGGGCCGCCCTTGCGCGGGATCTTTTCGCCCGCGGCCACATCGATGACGTAGATGGTCAGGTCGCTCAGCTCGGGGCTGAAGGTGGCCGCCAGGTTGTCGCCGCCGCTCTCGACGAAGACGATGTCGGCGTCGGGAAACTTGTCCAGCATGCGGTCCACGGCCTCGAGGTTGATGGAGCAGTCTTCGCGGATGGCCGTGTGCGGGCAGCCACCGGTCTCCACGCCCATGATGCGTTCGGGCGCCAGCGCGCCGGCCACCGTCAGCAGGCGCTGGTCTTCCTTGGTGTAGATGTCGTTGGTGACGACGACGAGGTCCCAGCGGTCACGCATCGTCTTGCAGAGCATCTCGACGAGCGTCGTCTTGCCCGAGCCGACGGGGCCACCGACGCCCACGCGCAGCGGCGGCAGCTTTTTCGTGCGATTCGGGATGGCGTGCAACGGGGTTGAGTTCATGAGCGGAACAGTCTCGAATATTGGGTTTCGTGGCGGGCGCCGTGGATGCCGAGCAGCGGTGCGAACGCCACCGGTTCGGACGCGGCCAGGGCCATCGCCACGGCTTGCGGGATGGCTTGCACGAGGCGTGCCAGCAGGCGCTGGCCCGAGGTCTGCCCGAGCGGCACGCTGCGCACGGCGGCCTGCATCAGGTTCTCGGCCCAGCCGAAGGCGATGGCCTGCAGTGCCGGCTCCAGCGCCGCACCGCGCGATGCCGCCGCGGCACCCATGACGACCGGCCAGGTCGGTGCGGGCTTGAGCTGCTGCAGCAGCGGCAGCACCGGCGCCTCCGGCATGAGGCCTTGCATCCAGACAACCAGGCTGCGGCCCATCTGCTGCGCCTGCTGCAGGCTCTCGCTGGTCTCGCGGGTCTGCAGCGTCCACGCGTTGAGTTCGGCCAGCCGCGCGCCATTGAGTGCGAGCGCGGCCCCATGCGCGGCCGCCGCGACGGGCAGTTCGGCACGGGCCTGCACGAGTTCGAGCTGGTTCAGCAGCCAGTCACCGGCGCTGTTCTCATCGTGCACGATGCCGGCGTCGACGGCCGCCTCCAGGCCTTCCGAATAGCTGAAGCCGCCGACCGGCAGCGCAGGCGACGCCAGCCACAGCAGGTGCAGCAGTGACGCCTCAGTGCTTGTGGTCATGGCCGTGATCATGGCCGCAGCCTGGGCCGTGGACGTGGCCCTCGTCATGCGCCTTGACCGGGATGCTCAACGGCTTGCGCGCCGGGGCCGGTGCGGC
>JAEKLF010000351.1 GCA_019509985.1 Burkholderiales bacterium
AGCCGCTGATCGGCTTCTTCGTCAACACCCAGGCGCTGCGCATCGACTTGTCCGCTCGCCCCAGCGTCGCTCAGCTGCTGGCCCAGGTGCGCGCCACCGCGCTGGCCGCCCAGGACCACCAGGACCTGCCCTTCGAGCAACTCATCGAGGCGCTGAATCCGCCGCGCAGCCTGGCCCACCATCCGTTGTTGCAGGTCATGCTGAGCTGGCAGAACGCCCCCCAAGGCGAACTCGCGCTGCCGGGCCTGCAGTTGCTTCCGGCTCCCGTCGGCGGCGCCGTCAGCGCCAAGTTCGACCTGGACTTGTCGCTGCACGAGCAGAGTGAGCGCATCGCCGGCTCGTTCCAGTACGCCTGCGCGCTGTTCGAGCACGCCAGCATCGAGCGCCATGCGGCCCAGTTCGTCACGCTGCTGCAGGACATGGTCGAGGACGACTCGGCTTGTGTGCTGCGCCTGCCGCTGCTGCCCGAGACCGAGCAGGCCCAGTTGCTGGCCTTCAACGCCACCGAGGCCGCCTTCGACGCCGAACGCTGCATCCACCAGCTCTTCGAGCGGCAGGTCCGCCTGCGCCCCGAGGCCACCGCGCTGGTCTTCGAGCAGGAGTGCCTGAGCTACGCCGCGCTCAACGCGCGGGCCAACCAGCTCGCGCATCACCTGCGCGCCCTGGGCGTTGGGCCGGACACGCGCGTGGCGATCTGCCTGCCGCGCAGCACCGAGATGGTGGTCGCCCTGCTGGCCACGCTCAAGGCCGGTGCCGCCTATGTGCCGCTCGATCCGGCCTACCCGGCCCAGCGCCTGGCCTTCATGCTCGAGGACTGCCACCCCACGGTGCTGGTCTCGCGCTCGGACTGCGCCCAGGCCCTGCCCGCGTCCGCCGGCGTGCCGCTGCTGTGGCTCGATGCCCCCCACCCCGCCTGGCTGCTCGCCCCTCAAGACGATCCGCTCATGCCCGCGCTCACGCCCGAGCACCTGGCCTACGTCATCTACACCTCTGGCTCCACCGGAGCGCCCAAGG
>JAEKLF010000170.1 GCA_019509985.1 Burkholderiales bacterium
TTGTTGTCGATCATGGGGAACCTCAGAAGGTGTGAATGCGCCCGGCGTGGCCGAGCAGATCGCGCAGGCGGCCCCAATCGAGGCGCAAAGCACAGCCGTAGCTCAGGCTACGGCGCGCATTTGCAACGACGAGTGGGGTTGGCTGCGCGGGATGAGCGGGCATGGCGGGCGTGTTCGCACCTTCACATATTCAAATGGGATGGCCCGAAGCTGTGGGGAAGCAGTTCGGCCAGGGTCCAGCGTTGGCGGATGCCGCCAGGATCGCCGGCAATGATGACGAGTTCTTCGGGCACGGAGAACTCCCGGAGCTTCTGGCGGCAGCCACCGCATGGCGTGATGATGTCCGGGCCGGGGCCTGTCACCAGCGCCACCTTGGCCTGCTTGCCGCCGGCCATGATCATGGCGGTCAGCGCCGAGGGCTCGGCGCACCAGCCCTGCGGGTAGGACGCGTTCTCCATGTTGGCGCCGATGTGGATGCGGCCCTGCTCATCCAGGATGGCCACGCCGACCTTGTACTTCGAATACGGCGAATGCGAGAACTCGCGGGCGCGCAGCGACTCGGCGAGCAGGCGATCCAGCAGGTTTTGGCTCAGTTCCATTTCAGCGCTCCTTCACGTACGGGCGGCCCAGCGCCTTGGGCGCGATAGCAGACCCGATGAAGCCAGCCAGCAGGACGACCGTCAAGATGTACGGCAAGGCCTGGATCAGCTGCACGGGGACTTCGCCAATGCCCGGCAGCTGCACGCCCTGCATGCGGATGGCCATCGCATCGAGGAAGCCGAACAGCAGGCAGGCGCCCATGGTGGGCAGCGGCTTCCACTTGCCGAAGATCATCGCAGCCAGCGCGATGAAGCCGCGGCCGGCGGTCATGTTGGGGGAGAAGGACGCGTTTTGCGCCAAAGTCAGGTAGGAGCCCGCCAGACCGCACAGCACGCCGTTCATCAGCAGCGCCTGGTAGCGCAGCCATTGCACGGACATGCCGGCCGCTTCCACCATCGCCGGGTTCTCGCCGACCGCACGCAGGCGCAGGCCTGGGCGGGTGCGCTCCAGGAAGAACCAGACCGCAGCGACCATCAGGAAGGAGACGTAAACCAGCACGTTGTGGCTGAGGAAGCCGTGGCCGAAGACGGACGCGAACCAGTTGCCGGGCTGCGGCTCGGCAAAGCCCTTGGCCAGCGCGGTCAGGCGCACGTCGGGCTCGATGGGCGGCGTCTGTCCACCCTGCTGGAACCAGGCGATGCCGAGCACGACCGTGAGGCCGGCCGCGATCATGTTCAGCGCGACGCCCGACACGACCTGGTCGCCGCGGTGGGTGACGCAGGCGAAGCCGTGCAGCATCGACGCGAGACTGGCCACGGCGATGGCGGCCAGCAGGCCCAGGCCCGTGGAGTGGGTGACGGACGCCGTGGCCGCCGCGGCGAAGGCCGCGAACAGCATCTTGCCTTCCAGGCCCAGGTCGACAACACCGGCGCGCTCGGACAGCACACCGGCCATCGCGCACAGCAGCAGCGGCGCGCTGACGCGCAGCGTGGACGCGATCACCGAGGCGATCAGGACTTCATCCATCAGCGGCCTCCCTTCACAGCGGCATAGAGGCGCGCGAACAGCGGCGCGCTGACGGTGGCCATCGCGCCCGAGAACAGCACGATCAGGCCCTGGGCCGTGACCACCATCTCACGGCTGAAGCCCTGCAGTTCGAAGCTCACTTCGACACCGCCCTGGTACAGCACGCCGAACAGCAGCGACGCGAGGATGATGCCAACGGGATGGTTGCGGCCCATCAGCGACACGGCGATGCCGGTGAAGCCGGCGCCGGCGACGAAGTCCAGCGTCAGCTTGCCCTGCACGCCGGAGATTTCGTTGATGCCAACCATGCCGGCCAGCGCGCCGGAGATGGCCATCGCGATCATGACCTGGGCGCGCGGGTTGATGCCGGCGTAGTGAGCCGCGCGCGGCGCGCTGCCCACCGAGCGCACGGCGTAGCCCGCGGCGCTGCGCCACAGGAACCAGCCGACAAAGACGCAGGCCGCCAGCGCGATGACGAGGCTGAGGTTCAGCGGCGACGACGGCAGCTCGATGCCCACCGCGGCGGCCATCTGGTGCAGCGCCGGCATGCGGGCGCTCTCGGCGAACTCGGCGGACTCCACCGACATGCTGCCGGCCGGGCGCAGCCAGTTCACCAGCAGGTAGGCGTTCAGCGCCGCGCCGAGGAAATTGAACATGATCGTCGTGATGACGATGTGGCTGCCGCGCCAGGCCTGCAGATAGGCGGGCAACGCCGCCCACAGCATGCCGAACAACGCGGCGGCAATCACCAGCAGCGGCAGCATGACGACCGCCGGCAGCTTGGCGCCCAGCCACAGCGCCATCAGCGCCACGCCCACGCCGCCCAGCGTTGCCTGGCCTTCGCCGCCGATGTTGAACAGGCCGGCGTGGATGGCCACGGCGACCGCGAGGCCGGTGAAGATGAAGGTGGTCGCGTAGTACAGCGAATAGCCCAAGCCACGCACGCTGCCCAGGGCGCCGTTCAGCAGCACGGTCAGTGCCTGCCAGGGGCTGTGGCCGATGACCATGACGACGAGGCCGGCCACGACCAGCGCGATGGCCAGGTTCCACAGCGGCAGCAGGCCGATGTCGATCCAGCGAGGGAGGGTCAAAGGTTGGCTCATGCGGCCGCTCGTTCTTCTTGTGCGGCCATCAGCAGGCCGAGTCGTTTCTCGTCGCAGTCCTCGATGGCCAGCTCGCCGGTGATGCGGCCGCAGTTCATGACGACGACGCGATCGGCCAGCGCCAGGATCTCGTCCAGCTCGCTGCTGACCAGCAGCACGGCACAGCCGGCGTCGCGCAATGCGCGCAGCTGGTGATGGATGAATTCGATGGCGCCGATGTCGACGCCGCGGGTGGGCTGGCCCACCAGCAGCACGGTGGGCTGCTCGCCGATCTCGCGCGCCAGGATGAGCTTCTGCTGGTTGCCGCCGGAGAACTTGCTGGAGCCGAGGTTCTCGTCGCGCGGGCGCACGTCGAAGCGCTCCTGCATCTGGCGCGTGGCGTCGCG